>PMBW01000324.1 GCA_003153075.1 Dehalococcoidia bacterium
ATGTCATTAAAAGGCTTCACATCATTCCTGGGGTCGATCGTGACCGCTGTTTGCGGCAGCGCGATCTGTATGATTTCCGGGTTTGTTTTACGGATCTCCTGTGCTAATACCGGTGAGATCTGGTCTGCGGCATCAATCCTACCCGCGCGCATTTCTTCCAATACGGTTTTTTGGTCGGGGATAATCAGCAGTTTTAATTTATCGACATAAGGAATTTTATTCTGCGGGTACCGCTCATCATGACCCCAGTAATCCGGATTTCTTACAAAATCGGCATGGCTGTTAGCATCAAAGTCCTTTAGAATAAACGGACCGGTGCCGACCGCGTGGTGCCAATCCATGGTGTTTCCATATTTCTTTACAACATCCGGGCTTTCGATGCACAGCGTAGTCCCGACTTCTTGCAATGCATCGTTTATTAATTCCCGGTTTGTTGTACTCCATTTAAATACAACGGTATATTTATCGGGCGTGGTCACTGATTTCAACGCTTTAAAGGCTGCCACGTCCGCGCGAGCCGGACTCGGTGACGAATAGCCTGAACCAAGGCCGTACATCCGGTGAAAATGAAAGGCAATATCATCAGATGTCAGTTCGCGGCCGTTGGCCGGGGGCAAATTCTGCCAATGGATTCCTTTGCGTATATGTATAACGAGTGTGCTGGGATCCGGAAATTCCCAACTCTCGGCCAGATGACCTTTTACATACTGATTAGGGCGCTGGTTTTTCACATAATCATAGATCTCGGGATTCAGCGTCCAATCGTCCACAAACAGTTTTTCCATCCAGGCGGTGTGGATCTGCGTCAGATGAACGCCGTTATATGGATCCAGGTTCACGATTTTCCGGTTCAGCCGAAAAACAAATTCGCCGCCGTATTGAGGTTTACCAAGTTTTTCCCACCATGCAGATTGCTTTTCCATAACACTTCCTTATTATTACCGCATTATATTTTAATTCTACGATCAATTTAACACATTGAAATCAATATATTATGTCAACTCTTGCAGGCATCGATTCAGATACCCCCTCGACTCTGCCGCGATGCCCATCTGCCTGGATAGAGGATAAGTAAAAGCGCCGATCATTACCAGTGAAAGTGCGCCGTCGTAGCCGGTCTTTTTAAGCGCCCTGAGAATTTTCGGGAAATCGATCTTCCCCCTTCCGGGTATTTGGTCTTCAGGGCTGACCGGATCCTGATTCGGATCGGGATAATCGCGTATATGAGAATGGATGATCTTCTTACCGAGTTTGGCGATTACTACGGCGTCATCTTCGCCGGCTTTAAACGTTTCACGCGGGTCTAGAATAGCTCCCAATGCCGGTGATTTTACAGCATTAAACAATTGAATCAGAGTTTCCAGGTTATAAACTGAGGCTCCCTTGTGATACTTGACGGCCAGTTTTACACCGCGGCTTTCTGCCTGTTCGCATAGTTTCCCGATATAGGTGAATTCCTGTTTCGTAAGTTCCTTGTCCCCGGTCTTACCCGATGCCGGTATCGCGATCAGCGGGATGCTCAATTTTTCAGCGACATCGAACATTTTCGCCACGGATTTTACTTTTTCGTCCATTGTATTGCCCTCGACGTCGAGGTGAATTGCCAGCAGTTCGATTCCGTGTTTTTTTGCTGTCCATTTTATCCCATCGAGATAGGATTGATTGGTATCTGCTTCAATATGCCGGGCAAAACTTTTCAGACATGCCAATTCGGCGCCGTCGTAACCCGCCCAGGCCAGGTGCTGCAGAGCGCCGTAAATGTCCAATTGATTGAAGAGTACTGTGCTGCAGGATATTTTCATCCATTACCCCCGAACTTTTTCTTGTATATTATGGTATTCAGGCAAAACTGTCAATAATATGATTGAAATTGAAGGTAATCAAACCGGAAAACCAGGCAATCGGCTAGACACGAACACGATTGACTTCTGTTAGAGCGTATGATTTCATCGCTGCAAACACCGTATCGGGTAACTAGTGGGACAGCCTGGGACAACCGCAGTACGGCGGCGAAATAAATACATAACAAAACCATGACATTTCAGCAGCTTGCAATTGGAGGATTGAGTATCTCTGGATTCCGTTAAATTACCGGTATTTGGCTGTCATTTGCACAAATAATTACGAAAAGTGTAACAATTCCATTACATTCATGAGTTTTTAGCTAAACTAATATAATAGCCAAAATATACAGTAGTATATCGAATTTTCTTCTAAGGTTCGTGGTTGGAAATTTGTCGTAAGTAGTTTACAATCGGATTATTGAACGCACTCGAAGGAGGACAACATGGTAACATCGTTCTGGAAAGGCGTCATCAGCTTCGGCATGGTCGCGATACCGGTAAAAATGTCAGTCGCTACAAAGAGTAAAACGCTAGCCTTTCACTATCTGCATAAAAAGTGCCATACCCGTCCTAAAGAGGTACTTTATTGTGCGGAAGACAAAGAATACTTCAACATCGGCGAGACTGTCCGTGGTTACGAATACAGTAAAAACCAGTATGTTATCTTCGAGGATAGCGATTTCGACAAAGTCCCGATTAAGACAACCCACAGCATTGACATCCTCAGTTTTGTGAAAGCTAAAGAAATCGATACTATATACTACAGTGATAGTCACTATCTTGAACCGGAAAAACTAGGCATCAAGCCGTTTATTTTGCTCAGAAACGTGCTGGAAAAATCAGGGATGGTCGGCATCGCGAAAGTGGCCTTCCAACGGCGGGAGCACCTGTGCTGTCTCCGTCCGATGGATAAAATTATCGCTCTACACACTATTCATTATAAAGATGAAATCCTCTCCCCTGCCGAGTTAGCCCCACCGGAACAAAAATTGTCCGCGGCGGAAATGGAAATGGCCNNAAAGACGAATATTCCCTGGCGATCCAAAAAATGGTGGATGCGAAATTGAAAGGCGTGGAAATCAAAGCGCCGGAAATAACTGAAATCGAATTTAAAGATTTGATGACAGCACTCAAAGCCAGCGTCGCCGCTGCTAGTGTGAAATAATTCGGTATTGACTGCGCTAAGGACTGAAAAAATGCCCAAAGCCTATCAGGAAAAACGTGATTTCGAACGCACCACTGAACCGGAATTTAAACGTGAGACCTCCGGCAAAGGTGCGCTGACATTTGTCGTCCAGAAGCACTCTGCGCGGCAGTTGCACTATGATTTTCGTCTGGAAGTAGACGGGGTATTAAAATCTTGGGCAGTGGCCAAAGGCCCCTCCGATAATCCGGAAACGAAGCGCCTGGCTGTCATGGTCGAAGACCATCCGCTGGATTATGCCGGTTTTGAAGGCAACATACCTGCAGGGCAGTACGGCGCAGGGCAGGTAGTTGTCTGGGATCGCGGTACCTACTCCCCCGATGAGAGCGGTGATCTGCTGTTTGATAATCGGGCTCGCGCAGAAGAAGAAATGGGAAAAGCCCTTACCAACGGCAAAATTTCGATTACTTTACGGGGAGACAAGCTAAAAGGTTCCTGGACATTGGTCAAGATGAAGGGCAGCGAGAATAATTGGTTATTAATTAAACATCGTGACGAGTATGCGAATGCCCACCCCGATCTGCTGGATAACGACGCTTCGGTGATATCGGGACTTACCATCGACGATTTAAAATCAGAAAGGGTTCCGAAACCTTTATCCGCTAATTACGTTAAAACGGCTGAAATTGATGGCGCTGTCAAAGCATCGTTTCCTGGCAAAATCGCGCCGATGTTGGCATCAACCGTAGCTGCGCCATTTTCCGATAATAACTGGTTGTTTGAGCCGAAACTGGACGGGTACCGCACACTGGCTTTTTTAGACCACGGCAACGTCCGCTTACAATCCAGAAACCAAATTAATGTCACGAATCATTACCCGAAAATTGTCGACGGTTTGCAGCAACAACCCGTTGTCCAACTCGTGCTCGATGGTGAGATTATTGCGCTGGACGCCAAAGGTAAACAGTGCTTCCAGTGCTTACAGGGTTATATGAAGTCGATTGCCATTCCCCATCCTGAAAACGTTGAAATGCCTTCGGCGGTCATTTACTACGTTTTCGATATTCTTTATCTTGAAGGTTACGATCTGCAGGGAGTGGCTCTTAAACGCCGGAAAGAGTTGCTGAAATCAATATTTAAGTCTGGCAATAATATCCGTTTGGTCGAGCATTTTGACACTGAAGGGACGAAGGTTTATCAGGCTTCCATAGAAAACGGACTGGAAGGGATGATCGCGAAAAAACAGGACAGCATTTATGAAGCAGGGAAGCGTTCGAAATACTGGTTAAAAGTTAAAGCCGTTTCCAGCGATGAATTTATTATTGCGGGGTATTCGCCGGGCGAAGGTATCAGGGCTAAATCATTCGGCGCATTGCTATTAGGATACTACGATGATGAGAATAAACTTCAGTATGCCGGCAATGTCGGCACCGGTTTTGATAACGATTTCCTGGTTACCCTGAAAAAGAAGCTGGATACGACGATTGTAAAAAAAAGTCCGTTCTCTGAAGACATCGGCCAACCGGCAACTACATGGGTAAAACCGCAACTGGTAGCGGAAGTGAAATTCGCGGAATGGACGCAGGATAAACGGCTGCGGGCGCCCGTGTTTTTAAGATTACGCGATGATAAGCCGGTTGCGGCTGTCCACCCTGCCGGCAATATCGAGGTGAAAATGAAATCGAATAAAATAATTGATCCATCTAATAAAAATACTGATGGAGATTTGCTACAACAAATTGATAATCAGAAAAGCGACCTGATTCTGGACGTCGACGGACATAAGGTTTCATTCACTCATCTTGATAAAGACCTCTGGCCGGAAAACGATGGACAGCGGGCATTAAACAAGCGCGATCTGATCAGGTATCTGATACAAGTCGCACCCTGGTTATTGCCGCATCTTAAAGACAGACCGCTGTCGCTGAGCCGTTATCCCAACGGTATTAATGGCGAACATTTTTTCCAGAAGCATTATCAGCCGGTTCCGGAATTTGTCGAGATCGTTACACTTTCTTCTCATGATACCTCACAGCAAGAATATTTGCTGTGTAATAACGCTGCCACGCTGCTGTGGCTTGGACAGATCGGGGATCTTGAGCTGCATACCTGGTTTTCCCGGGTGACACCCGGCCCGGATCTGAAAGCAGCAAGTAAAACTAAAGGCGATGCTGACTACTATGCCAATTACCCTGATTTTTTGATTTTCGATATCGATCCGTATATTTACTCAGGCAAAGAAAAGTCCGGGGATGAACCGGAACTGAATAGAGCAGCTTTCGCAAAAACCTGTGAGGTGGCATTGGAACTCAAAAAAACATTGGATAACCTCGGCTGCCCTGCTTTCGTGAAAACATCGGGTAAAACAGGGTTACATGTTTTTGTGCCGATTACCCGGGAGCTGGATTTTCACGGTACGCATTCCGCGGCGGAAACGCTGTGCAAGTTCCTCGTGCAAAAACATCCGGATATGATAACGATCGAATGGGCGGTAGAAAAACGCACGGGTAAAATATTTTTGGATTATAATCAGAACGTTCGAGGGAAGACACTGGCTTCCATTTATTCCCCACGTCCCAGCCCGCAGGCCGGCGTTTCAGTCCCATTAAAATGGGCAGAACTGGGCAAGGTATATCCCACCGATTTCACGATATTGACAGTTTCAAACCGGTTAGCAAAGAACGGCGATCTTTGGGCCGATATATTAGAAAATAAGGTAGATCTGGTAAAACAATTTTCCGGGATCAAAACCGGTTCCATTGTAAAAGATACCGCAATAAAAAGACCGCGCAAAAGCTGACAGGCGTTGTTGCAAATATCGATTCTCTATTATTCGGTAGTCGAAATACTTATTGAAAGCTCTCTTTAGATAAATTGTAACGATTTTGTTATGAATAGCGCTCCATTTTTACAACTATTTAATCATTTTAGATTTACCATGATGATATTAGCTATATACGCTAAACAATTATCGAAGGGAGATCTGTAAATATGAAAAAGTTGTATGTGGTCGCATTTATATTTTTACTGGTGTTACCGTTCCTGGCCGGAGCCTGCAGCAGCGCAACAACTACAGCCACAAGTTTTAAACCCGGTAGCGGTGCGGTCGTTAACAGTGATAGTTTAACGACGGCCGAGATTCAGGTCATTCAAAAACAATCGTCAGGCAATTCCTGGCAGTTAGACGTCCTGGTTCAGAGTTCGGTTGATGTTAGTAATCTGCCTAATCCCACCAAAGCCTCGATTGGAAAAACTGTTACGTTGTTTACCGATCAGGACATGTCCGGCTTTAAGGTCGGTGATGTCATCGTGGGCACTGTTAAATACGGCGGCGATGTGAATATCCCCGGCGGGATCAGGTTGATTCTAACCAATGTAACAAAAGCCGGTACTTATTGAAGTAATTCAGACTTATTGTAATCTTGGTTGTAATGTGCGCAGGCAACCCTCACAAAGTCCGTTGCCTGCCTCATCAACTTCCGCAGCGCAGGTACACGTTCTCATCACACATTTCGGGTTCTTACAATGCACTAAACCATATAGATGTCCGACTTCATGAATAGCCTCGCGGGTAATTCTTTCCGTTAATAAATCTGAGTCCGGACGTCCGTCGGCGGTGCTTTCCATTAGCCGGTTTATCGAGAGTGTAGCGACACCCGCATTTACATCGGCTTCACCGTAAACGAAATCATAGCCGGCAGAATATAGATCCACGTTCACCACCGCCATCAGTTTATCATCGGATCCCTTTTTTATCCGGCGCAACCGGGATAACAGGCGCGGCGAGATATATTGTTTTCTGGCACGGTCGTAAGCGTAACCAAGATCCCCTGGTTTAATACTGACTTCGATCACCCGGTGAAAGGTTGTTTCCAGACTTGTTTGGAGCGCCGCAATGTAACGGGAATCGATTTCGGACAATACCAACAGCACTATCTTACCCACTATATACTCCTCTCCGATATTGCGTGCACAACCATTTCTTTAATTATAAATGAAAATGTCTTGGAAAAATCACGCAGAATGCACATCAGTAATAGAATTATGTCAAGCAAGTGGCATTCAGATTCACTTGATTAAATAAATGTCACAATTCTGTGATATAAACCGGAAAAATGATATAACTTCTCTATCGCAGCCCCTGTACAATACTTTTACCGGAATAAATAAGGAGGTGTATACATGTCTTATTTCATTAACACAGATTGTATCAGCTGCTCGGCTTGCGAGCCGGTTTGTCCCAATCAAGCTATCCGCGAAGGAGAGAATATTTTCGTCATCAATCCGGCGAGATGTACCGAGTGTGTCGGCTCCTTTAAATCTTCGCAATGCGCCGAGGTCTGCCCTGTCGAAGCCTGTCAGCCCGATCCTGCGCATACGGAAACTAAGGAGATATTGTTAGCAAAATGGCGGGGCTTGCACCCCGGACAAGCGCCGGCAGCAGGTACATACTAATTGGGAACCGGTCTGAATAACCGGTTGTTTTATCTAAAATGTCGTGTTTAAAGGACAATGGATAATGAAAAAAGTATTAATCACATTCTTCAGCACATCCGGCAAGACGGAAGCCATGGCTGAATTTATTGCAGAAGGCATCCGTTTTGCCGGTATTACAGCCGCTGTGAAAAAAATGAATGAGATAAAAGCGTCCGCAGACATTGCAGGGTACGACGGCTATATATTTGGCTCCCCGACATTTTCACTGGATATCCCCGGACCTGTCAAAACATTTCTGAGGATGTTCAAAGATATCGACCTCAAGGGTAGGTTAAGCGGCGCATTCGGACCGTACTTGCACGACTCCTCCTATCATCATGAAGACTATGCGCCGGACAAAATCCTGGATATTTTGCAGAATGAATATAAAACCGAACGTTTCGATCTGGATGCGCTTTGCCTGCGGGAAGACGTGCTTGAAATCAGGGACGGTATGAAAGCTTGCCAGGATTACGGACGTATGTTCGGGCAGAAATTGAATTCTTGATTCTCTAATGTATGAGGGGAGGTGGGTTTTATGGAGCAAAGGATTTTCGGTAAAACCGGAGAGAAATTTTCGATCCTGAGCTTTGGCGGACAACGTATTGTTGACGGCCATGGTTGCACCGAAGCTGAAGCCGTCAAAATTGTCAATTACGCTATTGATCACGGCATCCGGTATTTCGATACGGCCTGGCTTTATTCAAAAGGGCAATCCGAGGAGCGTATCGGTAAAGTCGCACGCCACCGCCGTAAAGAGATGTGGATAGCGACCAAAGCACGCGCGCGCGATAAAGGCGGCGCTAGAAAACAATTGGAAGAGAGTCTGAAACGCCTGCAAACCGATTATGTCGATGAGTGGCGCTTCCATGACGTGTTTTCCTTTAATGAGCTGGATCAAATCACCATGCCTGGTGGTGCGCTGGATGCAGCTATACAAGCCAGAACCGAAGGATACATTCGGCACATTAGCATCAGCGGGCACAGCAATCCGGCTGTGCAGATTGAAGCGTTAAACCGTTTTCCTTTCGATAGTGTGCTGTGCGCTTTGTCCGTGATGGATCGCTTTATTCTCAGTTTTGCCGATGAGTTTTTGCCTGTCGCTAAAGCAAAAGGGACTGCGGTCATCGGTATGAAAGTCTTGGGATTAGGACGCCTGGGTTCGATATATGAAAATGCGCTGCGGTATGCCTTCAGCTTACCGATCGATACAGTGATTGTGGGAATGGAGAGCATGGAACAATTACAGAATAATCTGGCTGTGGCAGAGCACTTTATGCCGCTGACTGATATCGAAAGGCTTGAATTGTATAGCCAAATATTACCGAAAGTCACCCCTGAAAATCTTCCATGGAAAAGTGATAACTGGGGACAGCCAAGCGCATGGAAAAAGCGTGAATGAAAGAGGTATTTCTCCCTCTTACCGAAAGGAAATGAATAAAATGGGATTTAACGGCGTAAATCATCTCGCAATGGCTACCGGTAATATGGATAAGACAATCCGTTTCTGGCGTGATCTTTTAGGTATGAGATTGGTGGCCGGACTGGGAGAACCGGGTTATCGGCACTATTTCTTCGAAATTTCTAAAGACGATCTTATCGCTTTCTTCGAATGGCCCGAAGTAAAACCGGTCCGAGAAAAAGAACACGGCCTTCCAGTCGCCGGCCCGTTCATCTTTGACCACGTCTCCTTTGGTATCGATACTGAGGATGAACTCTGGATGCTAAAGGATAAACTGGAAGCTGCCGGTTTTTCCGTGTCTGATGTCATCGACCACGGCTTTATACATTCCATTTACGCCTACGACCCCAACGGCATTCCCATCGAGTTTTCGCATAATGTCTCCGGTGTGGATATTCGCAGTATCCCGCAAATGCGTGACACCGCACCCTCTAAGATTACCATGGAGGGTGCAGCTCCAAATCCCCGTATTTGGCCTAAAGTGACCCGCCCTACCGGCGATGCGGAGAAAGTAGTATATCCCGGGGCCGGGAGTGAGTTATTCCATGGTAAAAAATATACCAAATAATCAAATATAAAGAGATGAATAATGCCAGTGTTTACAAAGCACAATAAACAATAATCAGATAAAAACAGATTATTAAATTTGACACATATATGTAACTTCTCCCTTTAGTTTTTTATAACTATTTTATTGTTTTTATGGCAATATACTGATAATTCGAAATTAATATCGAATGAATAATATGGGGGAATTTTAAGAATGGAAAAATACTTGTTTGTTTATTACGGTGGCAAGATGGACACTACTCCCGCGGAACAAAAAAAATCGATGGATGCCTGGATGAAATGGTTTGGGGCACAGGGTAAAGCGGTCGTCGATGCCGGTAATCCAACCATGCCCGGCAAATTAGTGGGCGCAGGCGGCGTAAAAGCTATTACAGGGAAAAAAGTAACCGGTTATAGTATATTCACCGCCGAAAGTATGGACGCTGCGATTGCTATAGCTAAATCCAGCCCGCAATTGAAAGGCGGTGAAATTGCTGTATACAGTATTATGCCGGCAATGTAGAATTTTCGTTTTACGCCCGGGGGAGGATTGCACCCCCTCTCCCGGGCGGAATTATTTTGCATGAAGACGGGTGGGTTTATATTGCTATCGCAGGAAGGGGAAAATGAGAGAAGAAGTCGCTACCTTGGCTGGGGGTTGTTTCTGGTGTATGGAAGCCGTCTATAAAGAAGTAAAAGGTGTCCAACGTGTGATCTCCGGATATACCGGTGGAAAGAAAGAAAACCCCACCTACGAACAGGTTTGTAATGACAATACCGGCCACGCGGAGGCAATCGATATTACATTTTTCCCGGAAGTTATTTCTTACCGCGAAATTATAGAGATTTTCTTTACCGTTCATGATCCCACTACCCCGAACCGGCAAGGTAATGACACCGGCACGCAATACCGCTCGGCTATTTTCTACCATAACGAGGCTCAAATGATGATCGCCCAGGAAGTAATAAAAGAGATTAACGAGGCGCATATCTGGAACTCCCCGATTGTAACCGAGCTTAAACCGTATACGAAGTTTTATAGCGCGGAGAATTATCACCGCGATTATTTTGAACGAAATCCTATGCAGAGTTATTGCCAGGTTATCATCGCGCCGAAAGTGGCGAAGTTTCGCAAGAAGTGGGAATCCAAACTAAAAACCTGATGTTTTACTCAATTTTCAAAAGGAATAAATATATTAATATAAAGGAGGAATTTTAATGGCAACCGAAAAACAAAAAAATGAAAAAAGCATCACCACCAAACCTACCCGGTCTAATCGCCGGGCTGTAGCCAATCGTTCGGCTGATATCTTCGGCCAGCAGTTACTCCCTACACTGTGGGGGAACATGTATAGTGATACCGCTCTATGGGCGCCCGCGATCGACGTAGTGGAAAAAGACGATAAATTCGTTGCCAAAGTCGAGTTGCCCGGTGTCCATGAAGAGGATGTCGATGTCATCATCATGGGCGATATGATGATCATCGAGGGGGAAAAGCAGGCCGAGTCCGAGGTTAAAAAGAAGGGTTATTCTTACACTGAGACCTCCTACGGCAGTTTCTCTCGTTCGATCGCCATCCCCTCAATTGTTGATATCGATAAGATTTCCGCTAATTTTGACAAAGGTGTTTTGGAAATCGATTTGCCTAAATCAGTAGAGGTCAAGCCGAAGAAGATCAGCGTCACCACGAAAAAGAAGGAAAAATCCGTAATAAAAGCAGAAAAAGCTGCAAAGTAAATATTTTAAAATAGTTGAGCACAGTGTTAAAGCGGGATTGATAATTGCATCGATCCCGCTTCATTTTGTTGTAAACTAAGGGTGTTATGAAAATTGGAAAAACGCTCCGCGTTGAAAATCGCAATGAATGGCGGGAATGGCTTGCCGCTAATTTCGATAAAGAAAAGGAAATCTGGCTGATATCTCCGTCCAAACAAACCGGAAAACCACCCATTCCATATAATGATGCTGTAGAAGAAGCGCTTTCTTTCGGCTGGATAGATAGCACTATTAAAACTTACGATGATCACTCTTCCGCTCAGCGTTACACACCGCGTAATCCGCGAAGCAGCTATTCGCAAGCTAATATAGAACGGCTAAACTGGCTGGACAAGGAAGGTAAGTTGCACCCGTCTGTGCTTGCTTCAGTCGATAAAACGCTTAAAACGGAATTTATTTTTCCCCGGGATATCATGCAGGCGCTAAAAAATAACAACAAAGCCTGGCAAAATTATCAGCAATTTTCACCGGCCTACAAGAGAATACGCATTGCTTACATTGAGGGCGCGCGTGCAAGGCCGCAGGAATTCAAAAAACGACTTGATAACTTTATTAAAAAGACCGAAAAAAATAAGTTGATCGGTTACGGTGGGATTGAAAAGTACTATTAGGTAAAGCGGGCAAGTCGCTATCCAGAGACTAAAATAGCGGTAGTGAAACTCCAGGTAACATCAACAGAACCAATTCCTGCCAGATCTGTCCCGCCGCTAATACCGATAGTATATATCGTATTGTTGGTCAATGGACTGGAAGGTGAAGCGTTCAATGTTTTCAGGCTGGAACTCCAGGTTAAATCACAAGGAACAACTGTAGTACCCTGCATTAAGCTGAATGTAACGCTCGTGGGGTCCATCGCTTCGCTAAACGTAATGTTAATCGCGGCATTTACCGCAATGCCGGTACTGCCGTTAGACGGTATTGAATTTGCTATCGAGGGAATGGTTGTATCCGCTGTGCCGGTGCTAAAACTCCAGCTTTTGTCGGTTGCCATGTGGATACCGCCCGCGTCAGTCACATCGCTGGTAATTTTTACGGTATATGTGGCGTTCATCGCCAAATCCACGTCCGGGATGAAGACGGCTGTATCGATACCATCCCACTCGACAGTACCAACGATCTGTGCGGTTCCCTGCCATAATTGGAATGTGGCAACATTGATGGTCATTGGGTCCATCGGTTCACTGAAAGTTGCAGTGATGGAATTGTTGATCGGTATACCGGCCGCTCCTGCTGCAGGAATGGTGGATGTAACGGTTGGAACGGTCGCCTGCGGTGTCCCGGTCGTGAAATCCCATGTATAGGCTGCTGCCATCGGGCGGCCTGCTGAACAAGTAACCCCTGCAATCTTGGCCGTATATATAGTATTTGGTGTAAGATCATTTGTAGGATTAAAAATGGCCGTGCGCACGCCGTCGTAGTTAACTGTGCCAGGCACTGCAGTTGTCCCTTGCATCAGCGTAAAATTATTAGCATTGATTGTGTTTGGATCCATCGGTTCACTGAAAAAGGCCGTGATTTCATTATTCGTCGGGACGCTGTCATCCCCTGATCCCGGGGTTGTGCCAGCCACAGTTGGCGCTACTGTGTCCGCGGCGCCGGTAGTGAATATCCACACAAAATCATTGGCCATATGGACACCGGTTTTATCAGTTACTCCCTTGGTAATCTTTGCTGTATACAATAGTCCTTTTGTAAGATCGGATGCCGGATCAAAAATTGCTGTATCCCCGAAATAGGTTACGGTGCCGGGGATCGAGGTTGTGCCTTGCCATAGCGTAAAAGTATTAATGTTAATACTGGCGGGCGCCATGCCGTTGGTAAAATTATCGGGTGAACCTTCCGAAGCGAAAGTCGCGGTGATCAGGTAATTGACAGGAACATCGGCCTCACCATCCGCGGGAGCAGTAGAGCTCACAGTAGGCGGTGGTGGCCCGACAGGCGGTATTGATGATTGTATAGAAGACGGGGTTTGAGTTGTTGTTGTGGTGGTCTGAGTCTGAGGAGGATTGGTTGAAGTGCTTGTTGTTTTACTACAGCTGACAGCCATTAGTAAGACGACTAAAAGAAGTGATACAATTGCGAACATCGACTTTTTCATTACCTTTCTCCTTTTATCTATTGATTTCAACCTTTATTAATGTTGTACCTTTAGTCTAGACCTCAAATAATTTAAAAGTCATAAAACTGGATTCGAAATAGTTACAGTTTAGTGTCAATTTTGAACAGGCAACCTAAAAAAGCTATAATTAAGAAATCAACAAACAACGCTCAATAATGTTGGATTGCTATCACACACTAGTGGATGACTACGGACTGCCAGCCTGTCATTTGCGCATTAGGAAGGAACATAGTTTTTAAGTGAATCTTCGGGTTATTCTTACAACCGGTTCTTTATTAGTTGTAATTTTAGGCGGATTTATCTACTTCGGGGTTCAGTCCCAACTCACGTCGACTAATAAACAGATCACATCGCTGCAAAACCAGCTATCAGCTGCCAATTCTCAAATTACGTCGCTGCAGGATACTATTACGCCTGATATACCGTCACATAATATCGGATTAGTATCTTCTGCCACAGTTTCTACTACTCCTGCTCAACTTAAAACTGCAGCCGCGCTGCAAATCTCCGCTTCACAGGAGAAAGTAACAACCATGGTCGCTAACATCCGGATGCTGCCGTACGATAGTAATGTCGAATTAGCTTATTGGAACACGGCCTGGGCCGGCAAAGATTATGAGCTTCAACAGGTTACACAGGATGTTAATAATACTTTCTACCGCTCGCATATGTATATAGCCAACGAAATCGATTGCGTAGACATGACCTGCGAAGTCTGGGATATGCTGCAAAAGCAAGGAATCAAGTCTTTGATTGCGGTTGGCAATCTTGAATTGACAGGAGAAACGTTCGGGCAATGTGATCATGCCTGGTTAATGATTCCCAACAGCACCGGAATGTACTTTGCGGTGGAAACGACCAACGGCCAGCTTTATTTTGCTGATTCGCATTCTCTCAGTCAATATACCGAGTGTTTTCTTTATGCCAAACCTTCTGATCTAAGAGCGGATATCGGGTCGCGCTGGTAGCATATTAACCCCTCTGTATTCCTTACTGTTGTAGCCTCAAATCGGGCTTTCGATTATTGTACTTTCACGGTTCCCGTCATGGACGGATGAATTGCGCAATGATAAGAGAAATTACCGGTGCTATTGAATGTATAGGAAAATGTGCCATTTGTTGCCAGATTTCCGCTGCCGAACACGCCGCTGTCACTTGTTACCGTATGAGTAGCTGAATCTTTATTTGTCCATGTAACCGTGGTGCCAACTTTGACATTTAATATCTGCGGCGAAAATTCAAAATTTGCCAGGGTTATTGAATTTCCGGTGTCTGTTGCGGTAGTAGTTTTTTGCTGTGTAGAGCCATTCCCCGACGTACACGCTGCCAGAGAAGTGATCGTAATTATTGAAATGATAAATAAAACAAGCGGTAACACTTTTCTTAACATCTTCATACCAATCCCCTTAATATTTTGCATTATTTGCTCCTGATACAACTTTAGATGAACAACGATTCCGTAATTATATGTAACAGCGAATACCAAAGTCATAAAATGCAGCCCAAAATAGTAACAAATATATAACAATTTTATAGAACGGAGAAACTAACAGGTGGCTTGAGTGCAGAATTTTTTAAAAATCGCAGCGTTACTGTTGAATTGTCCAACTTGAGTGTCTTGAATTATCCCGTTTTTATCGATGAATTAAATTAGGCAGCACCCGGTCGCCTGTCTTGCAATTCCAGCCTCGATTTCATTTTTTTAAAAACATTATCGGTTGAAACAAAATCGTAATAATCGTAATTCCGATATTGGAGACCGTTTTTCCACTACCATGATCGCAAATAAGTAATGAAGACTAATATCCATTTCTCGCACAAAAGTTAATAACATTATATTTATGTTTCTGCCGCAGTTATATGGTCATGCCGAAGAAAATAACAAATAGTAATTTCCTTTTACTCGTTCTGTTATTTACTTGGGTATTGTAAATGTCATAGATTTGTAACTTTTTTATCTCCTATTTTATGACTTTTCCACCATTTATCATCTAGTATTGCGAAGTAATACCATATTGTGAGGCTGATTCATGACCATATCGGCAGATTACCCGCTGGTGAAAGCCAGGTCATTGGTGGCGAAGGACTTGCTGGATGAATGCGAAAATCCGCAACCCGGTCGGCGGTTCGACCAACGGAACATGGCTGCTCGGATGGGTTTGGATTGGGATATTGTTCATGCTTCTCTGCAGTCTTTGTATGCAGCAGGCGCAATCAGACTTGAACGGAACCGTATTATCATCAATAAAAATCTATTGCAAAAGTGTTTATGATACGTAATCTATTTTTATAAGGGGATTAAAATGTCATCAATGATAACGAGCGAGAAAACCCAATATCTGCCGCATGCCGTCCGTAAAAAGGTTACGACGCAAAGACATAAATTCTCGATTTTGCTGGTGGATGATGAAGAACGTATTCTTTATTTCCTNNTGGAACAGATTCACGGGCAGGAACCGGATCTGGTGGTGCTCGACGTTATCATGCCGAAAATGGATGGATTTCAGACTTTGAAAGAACTGCGTACCATTTCTACCGTGCCTGTTATTATGCTCAGCGCAATGGGGGATGATTCCAATCGTATTAAGGGGTTGGGTTTGGGCGCTGATGATTACCTGCCGAAACCGTTTAATCCTAATGAACTTGTTGCCCGTATTGAGGCTATCAAAAGAAGGTTGGATCTGTCTGACCGGAAGAAAACTCCCCATGAACTGGTAATAAACGATGTAAACATTAATTTTAATGAACATCGTATTATCGTACGAGGCAGCGAAGTAAAATTAACCAGGGTAGAGTGGTTGTTACTAAACGAATTGGCCACTAATGCGGGGCACTTGATGGTTTACTATGACCTTTTAGCCCGGGTTTGGGGCCCGGAATATCGGGATGATGTGCAAATATTGCGGACATGGATCAGCCGGTTACGACAAAAAATCGAAGTAGATCCGGCTACACCTCTGATTATCAGTACCATACCCAAGACCGGCTACATCTTTAATAGTCATTGATTGCTTCACCTTATTGACTAATTATGGGAATGTATTGCAGTGTCCCGAGGGGGCGCACTGAAAATATACAACTATACTTTAGCAGCTTTAGAGGGATTTATCCGCCTCTCTAATAATTGTAACCGGGTATTTCATTATAACTGTTC
>PMBW01000168.1 GCA_003153075.1 Dehalococcoidia bacterium
GAAGAAGAAATCGACCAGGCCAAAGCCTTACTGGACGGTGTCACGGAAGAACTGAAACAGGATCACATTAAACCCAGTCCGGAACTGATCAAAGACCTTGGATTACTCGAGAAAGCCGTGGCTGACAGGGCAGAGGGCGCAGCTGACCGGCTGGTCAGTCCGGTGGATAGGGATGCCAGAGCCGGACGGAAGAACAGCAAACATTGGGCCGGATACAAAGGGCACGTGGTAATGGAGGAAGAATCAGAAATCATCACCGCCGTCGAAACCACTTCCGCCAATAAAGCGGACGGCGGCCAGTTACCGGTATTACTCAAGCAGCAGGAAGAAGCGGTCGCGCTGGTGCCTGAAGAATTAAGCGCGGACAAAGCCTACGGCAGCGGCGCCAATCTGGAGATACTGGACAGCAAGCATATCACCGGCAATATCAGTTTAATCGAGAAATTCAACCGGCTGGGCGCAGACTTATTTACCCAGGACGACTTCCAATACGATAAAGCCCATGATACTATAACCTGTCCGGCGGGATGTGTGTCATCTCACAGTAAGAAAGACCTGGCGNNATGCAGCGCCTGTGAATTGAGATCTCCTCTAACATCGATGGCGGAGAAATTGAATTTCCCATCTGCGTCATCGAAAATCCGCAGTTCAACTATCTTGCGCGCGAGGTACTGGATGTCCTCAGGTGTGTCATCATTGGCGACGCCGATAAAGACAACCAGACCGTGCCCGATTTTCCCGATTGCTTCACCTTCAACGCTGACTTGAGCGGAGGTGACACGTTGAATCAGAGCCTTCATCTTCCGCCCGTTCCCGATTTTAATCCTAAAATCATTGCCTGTTCAATAGCGCCCGCGGCGATAAATAATGAGCCGGTAACGCAAATCATATCGTTTGCTCCGGCCAGACTGAGCGACAACGGCATTGCTTCGGAGATATCGTTTGTCTGCCGCGCTACAATACCGTGTTTCAGAAATTCGGCGGCGATGGGTGCGGCAGCCATGGCCCGCGGGTGCAAAGAGCGTGTGACAATCACGTGTTTAAAAATCGGGGCTAATTCCGCGACAATGCCGGACAGATCTTTATCCGAAGACATACCAATAACTAAAATCGCTTTCTCGTATTTGAAGTACTGTTCCAGCGCCTGGCGGAGTTTTTGCGCCGAATCCTGATTATGCGCGCCGTCCGCTATCACCAGCGGCTGACGGCTGAGCACCTGCAGTCTCCCTTCCCAGCTCACATTTTGCATACCCTGTGAAATAGCCTGCGGCGGGATTGTTGCTCCTTTTTCGATCAATACCTCTATTGCGCCGATGGCCGTCGCGGCGTTACTGAGCTGATATTGGCCGAGAAGGGGGATCGTAAACTCGTATTCGCCCAGTCTACCGTGAACCGTTAATGATTGGTGAGTATCATCGAACCGGGTGCTCTGATAAGTTATATCACGACCGACCCTGATCAATTTCGCTCCCTGTTTCTGGCAGATCTCGGCAATTACCGCGTCTGCTTCACCGGTTTGCGGGGCGCTCACGACTACGCTGCCCGCTTTAATAATACCGGACTTCTCACCCGCGATCGCGGCGAGCGTATTGCCGAGTAAATCGGTGTGTTCGTAACTAATGGGCGTAATCACGCAGACATCAGGATGAACGACGTTCGTAGCATCCAGACGTCCCCCTAAACCCACTTCAATCACCTGAAAATCGGCTTTTTTCTGCGCAAAATGCATGAATCCGAGCGCAGTAGTAACTTCAAAAGTCGTTAATCTGCCGTAAGCTGCTTCTTTATTAACATCTTCCACTTCGGGTTTTATTTTCGCCACAAGTTCGATGATTTCGTCATTGGTAATCAATTTGTTATCCACGCGGATACGCTCATTAAACAGATGCAAATGGGGTGACGTATAAAGTCCCGTTATATAACCTGCTGTACTTAAAACAGAAGCGGTCATTACGGCACTGCTGCCTTTTCCTTTGCTGCCCGCGATATGAACGGTTTTAGCTTTTAAATGCGGGTTGCCGAGCCTGGCAAGCAATGCGTCAACTCGCCGCAGATCCCAGACTGTTTTAATGTGCCGGTCACGCTGTTTTTCATAGTCGACGAAACTGTAAATAAAATCAAGGGCCTGGTCTAATGGGCTGTCTTCCAATTTACGCCTCTTGAATTGCAATCATTTTTACGGGAATATCAAGGCTAATTATATCACCGGAGAAGTGAATTCCCCAACATGGTGAATTATCAAAAATCAAGATCCAACGGTTATGCGCAATTTTAGTGTTTTTGCAGGTGTTTACCCCAGGTAACGTTTTCCAGCAGCAATGCCAAACCAAGTAATACTGCGACTGCTAATGCGGCGATTGTTGTTGTCAATAGAGAGGCCTGAAGGCTTTGGTTATTAATAAAGGCGTCCCAACCCCAGTATCCGACATAAGCCAGGACGATGTATTTAATGGTTTTACCCGGCCAGCAGGGAAGGAAGAATTTCCAGGCGGGCAGGCGCAGGTTACCGGCGGCGATCCCCATAATATCGAGCGGCATGGGAGTCACGGAAAAGAGGAACACGATGAGCATGCCCCATCTTTTTAACCAACCGACGGCTTTAATGTAGTTCGGGTTGTCTTGCCAGATGCCGCGTCCGGTATAGCCGGCCACATAGGCTGTCATTTCCCCGATCGCACCGCCGAGCCCGGCGGCAAGGCCGATATACAACGGGTTAAAAGTCGCGCCAAGCGGCAGAATCATCAAAATACTGGGCATCGGCAAAAGGATGGTGGCATTGGTGGCGACACTGAGAACAAATGTCCCGAGATACCCGTAGTTCCCCAGTTTTACAATTTGATTTCTGAAAATGAAGAGGCCAATCGTCACGGCTAAAACCAGAAACAGCATGGTGATTGCAACAGCATTCCGCCGGAGCCAGCTTTTCTGCTGCGGAAGGATTGGTTTTTCAGAGTTGTTCGTATGCGGTTTCATTGACAGTATTGTAACACACCAGAAGCGGTCAGGGACTGTCTGAGTGGCTAGTATTGATTCACCGGTTTTGCGTTGTGAGTAATGGATGTAGAGGTATGAGTTTTAAGCTTTCAAATTTTTAAACGGGAAATTCGGCCAACTGATTTTTAATATTTTAAGAAGACACCAATTAGGCTGATAGCTGACCGCTGATTGCTAAATGTTAAAATAAAATGTTTGTCGTTGATATCGGTATTTGCTATACTATAAAAGTGAGCCCCCATCGTCTAGAGGCCTAGGACAACAGCCTTTCACGCTGCCAACAGGGATTCGAATTCCCTTGGGGGTACCAAATTATTTCAATAAAAGCCTTTGTTTTTTCTGCGGTATACGTTTTGCAAGTTACTTTGACTTTATTGCTTTTTCAACTATACTAGTGGTATCGAAAGACAACAATTACTTTTGGAGGCAACATGGACACACAGTTCAACGCTCAGTTCGATTCACAAATGAGGGCAACCTGGGGATGGCGGGGTGTGATCGGTTATATCAGCCCGGCGGTGGTGCTATCCTATGGGGCAGAATACGATTACAAGTTCGGACAGCTCGGTCTGGGGACGATGCAAATAACGCTGGGGCTGGTGCACGCGACCGACGATAATCTGGGCAGAGTATTACCGGGGTTGGATATCGCTGCCAAAGCGTTAGCCGACCAGGGTGCGCAATTTGTCTGTTTGGGTGGCCCGCCCGCAACACTTGTCGATGGGGTAGACCATAATCTGCAGATTAAAAAGCGTTTGGAAGAAATCACCAAACTCCCGTCCACAACCGCGCTTTTAGCTACAATCGACGCGTTCCATGCTTTAAAAATGAAGAAAATCATCATAGTCGAGCCGGGTTCAAGTGACGGTCTGGATATCTGGGCAGTGCGCATGAAGAAGTATTTTGAGGATAACGGTTTTAAGGTCGTCAATACAAAGAGCGCGCGTTCTAAAACGACCACGCTGGGAAAAGCCAAGCTGCCGATGGACCTGCCGTACAATTTGGCGAAAGAAGCGATATTGGAAACCCCCGAAGCTGACGGCATTTATATGGCTTGCGGNNTTCGATGATACTCAGTGTTACTGGGCGGCAATGAAAGCGCTGAATATCAGGTTGCCGGTGAAAGGCCTGGGCCGGCTTTTCGAAACAATGTAATTGACTGGTTAACAGTTTGAAGTTTTAAGTTTTCAGCAATAGTAGAAATTAAAGGGGCGGTTCTTTAGATGAAGAACCGCCCCTTCTTTTTCCCTGCCGTCAGTCCGGCATCAGTGTTGAGTAAATATTATTTTACTATGCTCGCTTTCAATTTCTGGTCGATCCAGAAACGCGCCTCGTAGAAACAGATGAGACGAGGTGTCACGATTCCGGAGACTGCCTGGTTCTGCCCGTTGTAACCTTTAAGCCAGGGTTGATAGAGGCCGTAGAGACTCGGGTGCAGCAGCGAGATTGCGTAATGCTGGCGCATAACCCGCTCATTGGCGTCTTTGTTAATGGCTTCCTGCGCTTCGATTGTTCCGGCAGCAAGAGCCTTGTCGTAAAAGGCAGTAAATGTCGGGTCGTTAACCATGATCCAGTTCGTTCCGTATCCGGGTTGTAACTGGGTCAGCTGTCTGATACCCGGGGTGGAGCCGTACCAGGCGGAAGTAGAACGCATTGCCAGCCCGTCGTTTTTACCGTTGGTGACGTAAGCCAACCAGGATGTGGCGTCGAGGGTGGTGACATTAATTTTAATACCGATGGCGCCCCAATATGAGAGGAGGATGTTTAACAGGTCCCCGTCTCCGGAAGCATCAAAAACAAGGTTAGTGGAGAAGCCGTTGGGATATCCTGCATCAGACAGGAGCTTCTTGGCGGCTGTCGGGTCGTAAGCATACTCATCCTTGAGATCCTGAGGCCATTGCTCATACGGGAAACCCCAGTTTTTGGCGTATTGAGAAGTAAACGGGGATGGACTCGGCGGGGCATTGCCGGCGTAATAAGTTTTTGCAAGGGTCGGCAGGTCGATGGCCTTTTGCATCGCTATGCGTACTTTGATGTCACTGAAGGGTTTCAAGTCATTTCTCGGGTCGACGGTGTTGGCGTTATTCGCCGGAATGAGAATCTGCTTGATTTCAGGGTTTGTTTTTAACATCGATTGAGCCTGCGGGGCTTGAATGCCTTCCATTACATCGATTTTACCGGTGCGCATGGCGGCCATCGCCGTGGCGGTATCGGGAATGATGAGTATTTTGAGGCCATCGATGTAGGGAAGCTTATTCTTCGGGTAGCGCTCGTCATAACCCCAATAGTTTTGATTTTTGATCAGGGTTAAAGAAGAATCGGAAACATAATCGGTTAAGATGAATGGTCCGGTGCCGATCGCATGATGCCAGTCATTGAGGTCGCCCCATTTATCGACGGCTTCTTTGTTCTCAAGATCGACATTTGCGCCAACGACCTGCATGCTTTCATAAATTAACTCGATGTTGGGTATGCCCCAGGTCTCTTTGACGGTGTACTTGTCAACAGCGGTGATTGTTTTCATGAAACCGAGGGTAAAGACACCGGCATAATTTGGCGCCGGTTTAGTGAAACCGCCGCCGAGACCCAGATTGCGGTTGTAATGATAGACAACGTCATCAGCGACGAATTCGCGGCCGCTCGCCGGGGGGATATCTTGCCAATGGACGCCTTTGCGCAGATGGAAAATGATAGTGCTGGGGTCGGGGAATTCCCAGCTTTCTGCCAGGAGGCCTTTGACATAATTAGAGGGACGGAACTGGATACGGTAGTCAAATACTTTAGGATCAACCGTCCAATCATCCGCGGCAAGTTTTTCAAACCATGCCGGTTCGACGCTCGGAATTCTATCCCCATTATAGGGGTCGAACATCGTTGGATTCAGGTTGATGCGCATGACCATTGTCCCGCCGTATTGCGGAACTCCGAGTGAGTCCCACCAGTTTCCTGTCGAGCTGCTGCCGGAGGTGGTTACCTGTGTGGTAGAAGCAGCTGTAGTTGACGGTGCCGATGTCGTTTTTATGGTTGTTGTCGTGCTGGAAGTGCTAACGGGTGGTTTAGTTGTGGTTGTTGTCGTTGTTGTTGAAGATGCGCCGCAAGATGACAAAATCATGGAAGTTGCCAGCAGACAGCACAAAATCAACAGGGTGATCTTTCCTTTCATCCTCTCTCCTTTTTTATTTTCCGGGGATACAGCCCCGATTCCTTTTCACATATCTGAAAAGGAACAACTAGCACATGTCGGTTCCCCATTTACGTCCACGTACTATACTGGTTTAATCTTATCTAAAATTTGCCTTGAAAGTCAAACTCGATTGAGAGTAAATGGTTTTGGGTCAAATGTCAGCCGGTAGCGGTCGGATTACCAAACTCGAAATCCAAAATATATTTAAAAGACAAAATTCAAATTATTGGTAAGTTATTAACGATGCAGAGAATCACTACCGCTTAAACCTGGAGTATTATGTAACTACTTTTTGATTGGCGATTTCATCCAGTATCGGCATCAAATATTTTTTAAATACCGGCGGGTTTTCAGCCATGCCGCTGTGCGACATGCCGGCCAATGCGCTGAACCTGGCTCCTTTTATTTGCGCAGCCAGGGCAGCTGTATCCTCAACGGAACTGGTGGGGTTATAATCGCCGGTGAGCAGGTAGACCGGGCAGCGCATGGTATCGAATTGATCTGTCTTACCCGTCAGGTCATGCTCGCGGAAATAGTAATAGAGATCACCCTTGGTAATCGGCCCGGGGGATTGCATCGCGCCCCAGGTCACGGCGCGGCGATATTTTTCCGGACTGTAAGGCGCGCAGAAATACATGGAATTAGTGCGGCGGTAATCATTGGTGACATTCGGGTGATAAAACGTATCCAGGGTAGCAGGGCCGCCGCGCTGCGCTGCCCCGACCGCAATGACCGCCCGGAATTTATCCGGGTATTCCAGCGCCACATCCAGCGCCAGGAACCCGCCCATGGCGTTACCCATGAAGACAGGTCTTTCCAGATTGAGGGCGCGGCAAAATTCCAGGTGAAAATCGAAGAGAAAACTTTTTGTCAGTTTNNATGCCTTGACCGCTTTCCTCATAGAAAACGCGGTATTTGATTCCCTGAATCGTAAGATGAATATATCTGCCGACCGCGGCTTCAAATCTTGGCATAGCTATTCCCTTGATTGCTTTTTGGATTTTTTGGCGATCTCGTCCAGTATCGGCATCAGGTATTTCTTAAACAGTTCCGGGTTTTCCGCCATACCGCTGTGGGACATGCCTTTCATTTCGGTAAATTTCGAACCCTTGATCTTTTTTGCCAGCGCCATGGTATCTTCGACGGAGCTGGTGGGGTCATACTCGCCGGTGAGCAGATAAACCGCGCATTTCGAAGTATCGATTTGCTGGCATTTCCCTGTCATATTATGTTCGATGAAGTAATANNTTAGTGGGCGCGGAAAAATACATGGAGTTAGCCCTTTTGTAATCATTGCCGATATTGGGATGATAGAAAGTATCCAGCGTGGCCATGCCGGCGGTTTCGGCAGCTTCCACGCCAATGACAGCCCGGAAATCATTCGGATAGTTTAAAGCCAGATTCAGAGCCAGGAATCCGCCGGTAGCGGTTCCTATGTAAACCGGTTTCTCCAGCCCGAGCGCACGGCTGAGCTCCAGTTGAAAGTCCATATAGAAACTCTTGGTCAGCTTGTATTCTTCTTTCCACCACTGCACCGATTCAGGGGGCATTGACCTTCCGTGGTAGGGGAGGTCGGCGACAATGACATGGTATCTGGAAATAATATCAGGGTCGATTAACATGTGCCGCCATTCCAGTCCAAGAGAACCGGCGGAATGCTGGCAGATAATGGGAATGCCTTTACCGCTTTCCTCATAATACACGCGGTATTCGATGCCCTGAATGGTGAGATATACGTACCTGCCTTCGATCGGTTCAATTATTGCCATGTTAGGTACTCCTTACGAATAAATCCTAAATAATACAATTCAAAAATAGCTGACGGCTGACTATTATCTCCCTCCCTCTCAGGGAGGGACTGAAGGAGAGTGACCAATTTTCAGCTATTTATTCTG
>PMBW01000152.1 GCA_003153075.1 Dehalococcoidia bacterium
GTTAACAGAGCCCAGGGTATCGTTCCTCCCAGAGAGAACCGTACCTGATGAAGATAGTTACTGCTATTGTGTGGTAATTAATTAGGGTGGCACCGTGAAGCAAAGCCCTTCGCCCCTAAGCGAAGGGCTTTTTGTTTGCCCGGAATCCGGGAAAACGAATGCTTAGTTTCCTCGCCCCGGGAGGGTGAGGATTAAGGTGAGGGGGATTTTTATGTACCACCCTACTCTAACGGAAATTAAGAATACCAAATGGGACGGGAACCTGATCCCGGTCTACCGCGAAATTGTCGCGGATATGGAAACGCCGGTATCGGCCTTCCTGAAAATCAACCGCGGCGGCAATTCCTTTCTACTGGAAAGCGTCGAAGGCGGGCAAAGGCTGGCGCGCTACAGCTTCATCGGCACCGAACCGTACCGCGACTTAATAATCCGGGCACAAGACAAAACTGACCCGCTGACCGTTATCGCAGAAGAACTGCACAAATACAAAGCAGCGCCGCTGGAAGGGTTACCGCGCTTTTCCGGGGGCGCGGTCGGCTACCTCAGCTACGAAACGGTCTGCCGTTTTGAAAACATACCGTCTCCGGAAAAAGATCCACTGAATTTACCCGAAGCCCGGTTCATGTTCGTAGACACCATGCTGGTCTTCGACCATGTCACCCACAAAATCAAGGCGCTGAGTTATGTAAAGCTAAACTGCGATATCGACAAAGGCTATATACAGGCTGTCGCTAAAATCGATGATTTGATCAATAGACTACAGCAGCCCTACCCGCATAAAAAAACCGTCAAGATTAAAACTTCATCGGCTGTCGGCGCTCAACTCACCTCAAATTTCACCCGCCCTGATTTTGAAGCGGCAGTTGAAAAAATCAAGGAATACATCACCGCCGGCGAAGTGATCCAGGTCGTGCTTTCACAACGGATGGCCCAACCCACCAATCTGCCGCCGTTCGAAATATACCGCGCCCTACGCACGATCAACCCGTCCCCCTACATGTTTTATCTTGACTATAGCGATTTTCAGATTGTCGGCGCATCACCGGAGGTTCTGGTCAGAGTCGAGGACGGCATGGTGATGACACGCCCCCTTGCGGGAACCCGGCCGCGCGGCAAAACCCCGGAACAAGATGCCGAGCAGGAAAAAGAACTGCGTAACGATGAAAAGGAACGCGCCGAGCATATTATGCTGGTGGATCTGGGACGCAATGACATTGGCAGGGTCAGTCAACCCGGCACGGTTGCAGTCAGCGAATTGATGGATGTGGAACGCTATTCGCACGTCATGCACNNGCGCCCAAAATACGCGCTATGGAGATCATCGCGGAAATGGAACCGGAAAAAAGAGGCCCCTATGCCGGGGCGGCAGGCTATTTTTCCTTCTCCGGGAACATGGACATGGCGATCGCTATCCGCACAATGGTGGTCAATAAAGGGGTAGCTTATGTGCAGGCCGGAGCCGGGATTGTTTATGACAGCGTGCCATCGCGGGAGTATGAAGAGAGCCTGAACAAAGCGCGGGCATTGTTGAAGGCGCTGGAGCAGGCCGAAAGTGAAAACAGCCGATGAAGATTAGCGCCACTTGTCATCCTGAACTGAAGAATCCAGTAACCGGATGCTTCGCTATATTTACCGGGGATAATGGGATAATCGATGGGCTCAGCCTGACAAAGGAGAACACATGTTGTTACTGATCGATAATTATGACAGCTTTACCTACAACCTCTTCCAGTATTTCAGTGAACTGAGAGAAGAAGTGCTGGTATTACGAAATAACAAAACCACTATCGGGGAGATTGAAGAATTAAAACCGCAGCGGATCGTCATTTCCCCCGGGCCGTCTACACCGGAAAATGCCGGTATCTCAAATGCAGTAATCAAGCATTTCAGTCGAAAATTACCGATGCTCGGCGTCTGCCTGGGACATCAATGTATCGGCTACACTTACGGGGGAACCGTGGGGCGAGCGCCGGTGATCATGCACGGCAAATCTTCCTTGATCCACCATAACAAACAGGGGGTTTTTGCCGGAATTAACAACCCGTTCTCCGCTATCCGCTACCATTCACTGGAAGTAAAGCGTGAAAACCTTCCGGATTGTTTTGAAATCACCGCCTGGACGGATGACGGGACGATCATGGGGATGCGGCATAAGACCTACCCGCTGCAGGGTGTGCAGTTCCACCCGGAGTCTTTCATGACCCAGAACGGGAAAGAACTACTCAGCAATTTTCTAAAGGGAGCGAATTAACATGATAAAAGAAGCTATAGGGCAACTCGTCGGTGGACATTCGTTAACGATGGATCAATCCTCGACGGTGATGAATGAAATTATGGAAGGGACGGCCACCCCGGCCCAGTTTGGCGCCTTCGTGACCGCCTTGCGCTTCAAGGGTGAGACGGTAGAAGAGATCGCCGGTTTAGCCAGAACAATGCGGTCGAAAGCACTGCGCGTACATATTCAGGAGACGGTAGTCGATACCTGCGGCACCGGCGGCGACGGCGCCGGCACATTTAATATCTCGACAACTGCCGCCTTTGTCGCGGCAGCTTGCGGGTTGAAAGTGGCTAAACATGGTAACCGCGCCATGAGCAGTCAGTGCGGCAGCGCCGATGTGCTGGAAGCCCTGGGCGTTAAAATCGATCTTAATCCCTTACAGGTGCAGAAATGTCTGGAAACAGTGGGCATTGGTTTCATGCTGGCGCCGGTTTTTCATCCGGCGATGAAATACGCCGCCGGACCGCGTAAAGAAGTGGGTATCCGTACCGTGTTTAATATCCTCGGACCGCTGACCAATCCCGCCGGCGCCGGGGCGCAGGTGCTGGGCGTGCCGGAAAAAAGCCTGACCATGAAGATGGCAACCGTGCTGAAAATGCTGAATTGTCAGCATGCCCTGGTGGTACACGGCGAAGATGGGCTGGATGAGATCACTAACACTGGAAAAACATTTATTGCGGAATTAAAAAACGGCTCGATCACTTACTACGAAATTACGCCGGAAGAGTTCGGCCTGCAGAGAGCCGCGCCGGAGAGTCTAAAAGGCGGTACAACCGGAAACAACGCCGACCTGTTACGCAGTATTTTATCCGGCAAGAAAGGCCCGCAGCGCGATATCGTGCTGATGAATACCGCGGCGGCGCTAACCGCAGGGGACAAAGTAACATCATTCGGAGAGGGCATTACGTTGGCCGGCGCGGCAATAGACAGTGGGAAAGCGCTGCAAAAAGTCGAGGAACTGATCGAGTTCAGTCAAAACGCGAATTAGGGAAGAATATGTTTTTAAATAAGATTTTCGCTGAAACCGTTATAGATGTCGAAAAAAGGAAGAGACGATTACCCGTCGCCGAGATGGCGGCCCGTGCAGAATCGCAACCGCCGCCGCTTGATTTTGCCGCGGCGCTCAAAGGCGACGCAGTCCGCCTGATTGCCGAAGTAAAAAGAGCTTCGCCTTCGCGGGGTCTCATCAGCCTGAATTTCAATGCTGTCGATATTGCCAGAATTTATGCGGCGAACGGCGCGGCGGCCATATCCGTCCTGACCGAGCCGAAATACTTTCAGGGCAGCCTGGAATACCTGCGGGATATTAAGAAAGCATTAGCGGATAAACCTTTACCCCTGTTGAGAAAGGATTTCATCATCGACCCTTACCAGATCTATGAAGCGCGGGCTTACGGCGCGGATTGCATCCTGCTGATCGTCGCCATCCTGAACACCGAGCAGCTCTCCGAGCTCCTGCAGTTGACGCACCAGCTGGGGATGATGGCCCTGGTAGAGGTGCATAACGAAACGGAAGTGGACGTTGCCGTCATGAGCGGCGCAAAAATCATCGGCATTAACAACCGCGATTTAAGCACTTTCCAGGTCGACCTAAAAACCACCGCCAGGCTGTGCCCGCTGATCCCCCCCGACCGGATTGTGGTGAGTGAGAGCGGCATCAAGACCCATGAAGATATGCGTAATCTGTGGGATTGGGTGGTAAATGCCGCGCTCATCGGTGAGGCTTTAATCACAGCGCCGGATATCGCGGCAAAAATGAGGGAGCTGTTATGACCTGGATTAAGATCTGCGGCATCTCCGATATTGAATCTGCGGTGGCTGCCAGTGAAGCGGGCGCCGATTACCTGGGGATGGTCTTTGTCCCCGGACGCCGGCAGGTGACCCCTGAAAAAGCCCTGCAAATCGTCACGGCGGTGCGGCAATTAGACCCGCGCCCGCAGATCGTCGGCGTTTTTGTGAAGAAACCGGCCGTAGAAGTAAACCAGATCACAGATTACTGCAAGTTGGATTGGGCGCAACTCAGCGGGGATGAAAGCTGGGATTACTGCAAGCAGCTCAAATCTCCGGTGATCAAGGCTTTTCATATCCCCGTCGATGCCCGGCAGGCGGAAATTTCTACTGAGATCTGGAAGGGGTACAGTGTTATTCCTCCCCATCAGCTGATCTGTCTGCTGGATTCTACAGTGGGGGGCGCTTACGGCGGCACCGGCAAGCCTTTTCACTGGCAGATCGCGAAATCGGTGGCGGAAAAATTTTCGGTGATGATCGCCGGGGGGTTGACGCCGGATAATGTCGGGGAACTGATCAAATCGGTCAGGCCATGGGGCGTAGATGTTTCCAGCGGCATTGAGACTAACGGCAAGAAGGATATTTTTAAAATAAAAGCTTTTATCGATACTGTTCGCAAAATCGATCTTGAACATAAAGGAGGTGGCCATCTTGATTGAAAAACAGGGTTATTTTGGAAACTACGGCGGCAGGTTCGTGCCGGAAACACTGGTACCGGCGCTGGAGGAACTGACCGCTGCTTACAAAGCTTTACAAAATGATTTCGCATTCTGGCAGGAATTTGATTCTTTATGTCATTACTATATCGGCAGACCGACCCCGCTCTATTTCGCCGAAAGATTAACGGCACAGTGCGGCGGCGCGAAGATCCTGCTAAAAAGAGAAGACCTGGCACATACCGGCGCGCACAAGATAAACAACGCGGTGGGACAGGCATTACTGACGAAAAAACTCGGCAAAAAACGCATTATCGCCGAAACCGGCGCCGGGCAGCACGGCGTAGCCACCGCCGCGGTCAGCGCCCTGATGGGCATGGAATGCGTGATCTACATGGGCTCCGACGACATCCAAAGGCAGAAGTTAAATGTCTTCCGCATGAGACTGATGGGCGCGGAAGTGCGGCCGGTTTCTTCCGGCAGCCGCACGCTCAAAGATGCCATCAACGAAGCTTTCCGCGACTGGGTCAGTAATGTCAGCACCTCGCATTACCTGTTAGGATCGGTGGTCGGACCGTACCCATATCCGGCCATGGTGCGGGATTTCCAGTCAGTTATCGGCAAAGAAACCCGGGAACAGATGCTGAAAGATTACAAGCGTCTGCCAGATTATGTCGTCGCCTGTGTCGGCGGCGGCAGCAACTCGATGGGAATATTCTATCCGTTCCTGAATGATAAAGCAGTAAAACTGATCGGTGTTGAAGCCGCCGGTCACGGCTTGGAAACCGGCGAACACGCCGCCACTCTGGCAGCGGGCACAGTGGGTGTTCTGCACGGCGCCAAATCCTACGTTTTACAGGACAAAGACGGTCAAATACTCGCCACCCACAGTATTTCCGCCGGATTGGATTACCCCGGCGTCGGGCCGGAACACAGTTTCCTGAAGGACAGCGGGCGCGCAACCTATGCTTCGATCACTGATAAAGAGGCACTGGACGGTTTTCAGTTGTTATGCCGCTCTGAGGGAATCATCCCTGCGCTGGAATCCTCACACGCGATCGCCCACGCGGTAAAACTGGCACGCACGCTGCATAAAGACCAGATCATCGTAATCAATCTGTCCGGCCGCGGCGATAAAGACCTGGATATCGTGAATCAGGCACTGGGAGCACAACAATGAGCCGAATTGAATCCGTTTTTAAGCAAAAGCATCATACGGCGCTGATCGCCTATGTCACCGTTGGCTATCCCTCTATCGAGGCTACGCTGAAAATGGTTCCCCTCCTGGCGGAATGCGGCTGCGACATCGTCGAATTGGGTATCCCGTTTTCAGACCCGATGGCAGACGGCGCGACGATTCAGCGCGCCAGCTTCAAGGCGTTGGAAAACGGAGTGACTACTTCGTTGTGCCTGGCTACCGCCAAAAAGCTGAGTAAAACAACTTCTATTCCGCTGGTATTCATGACCTATTACAACCCGATTTATCACTACGGATTGCAAAAATTCTGCGGCGATTGCGTCACGTCCGGAATAGACGGCTTGATCGTCCCGGAACTGCCGCCGGAAGAAGGTGACGAATTGGGGGATCTGGCAGGCAAATCCGGCGTCGACCTAATCTACCTTTTAGCTCCTACCAGCGTGGAAGAGCGGATCAGACTAATAGCAAATAAATCACGCGGGTTTATCTATCTCGTCTCCATTGCCGGAGTGACTGGAACCCGCGCCGAACTGCCGTCGGATCTGGGCCAATTTATTCTGAAAGTTAAGCAAATTGCCAAACAACCGGTGTGCGTTGGCTTCGGTATCTCCACACACGAACAAGCCGCGCAGGTAGCAAAAACCGCCGACGGTGTCATTATCGGCAGTAAGCTCATCCAATTAATGGAAACCGACGATGCAGCAATGACGGCCACCCAATCCTTTATCCGGGAAACAAGAAAAGCGCTGGACAACATTTAACCACCCTAAAATTATTGACAGGAGTACTGAGATGCTAGTCGTAATGAAAAATGACGCCACCGAAGAACAGGTTCAGGCGGTTATCAAAGAAATCGAGAAAATGGGTTATCGCGGGATTCCCATGCCCGGCGCGGAGCGGACCGCGGTCTGCATCGTCGGCAATAAAGGATCGGTTGACGGCGTCCGCCTGCTCACTATGGATGGGGTGAAAGAAGCGATCCCCGTTACTAAACCGTTTAAACTGGTCAGCAAAGAAACTAAAGCGGAGCCGACGGTTATCAGCATCGGGGATATCAAAATCGGCGGCGGTGAAGTTGTCGTTATGGCCGGGCCGTGCGCCGTCGAAAGTGAACGACAGGCCATGACTATCGGCCACTATGTGAAAGCGCTCGGCGCGCAGATATTCCGCGGCGGTGCGTTCAAACCTCGCACATCACCTTACAGCTTCCAGGGCCTGGGTGAGGAAGGCTTGCAAATACTGGCCAAAGTCCGCCGGGAAACGGGACTGCTGATCGTCACCGAAGCGACCGATAACGCCAGCATCGACCTCGTTGAAAAATACGCCGATATTATCCAGATCGGGGCGCGCAATATGCAGAATTATTCGTTGTTGCGTCGCGCCGGACAGGCATCCAAACCGGTGCTGCTCAAGCGCGGNNACATTTACCAACACCACGCGCAATACGCTCGATTTAAGCGCGATACCGTCGATCAAAGAACTCAGTCACCTGCCCATTATCGTCGATCCCAGCCATGCAGCCGGACGGCGGGAATTTGTCATTCCCCTCTCCAAAGCTGCCGTCGCCGTCGGCGCGGACGGTCTGATCGTGGAAGTCCATAACGACCCGGCGCACGCCCTGTCGGACGGCGCGCAATCCCTTTACCTCGAACAATTCGCGCAATTGAT
>PMBW01000329.1 GCA_003153075.1 Dehalococcoidia bacterium
CTTAAAACTACAGATTGGGTCATGCTGCCCGATGAAGTCGCTCAACTTGATAAAGTCAGTAAACCGGTGCCGGTCTATCCCTACTCTTTTCTGGCCAATGTGCCAAAGGATTAATTCCGGTGTAGTATGTATTAAGGAAAAACTGATAATAGGAAGATGATTAAATGAAAAAAACAACTATGCTGCGCAAGACCCTGGCAGAACCCGGACTGGTCGTTTTACCGTGGGTTTACGATTGTTTATCTGCCCGGTGCGCCGAAGATGTGGGATTTAAAGCCCTTTTTATGACCGGGGGCGGGATTCGTGACACTGAGCTCGGTATGCCCGGTAATGCCCCGGTGACCGCGCCTGAGGTGATCAATATCATTAAAAACATCGTGGATTCGGTCAATGTACCCCTTATCGCGGATGCCGATGATGGATACGGCGGCGCTTTGGCTGCCTACCGCACAACCCGGGAGATTATCCGCGCAGGAGCCGCGGGGTTGTTCATCGAAGACCGGCTCCCTTCAGTCACAGAGCCGTTTGTCGGCGTCCATGGCGTTATCTCAACCGCAGAGTATTTAGGCAAAATGGGGGCAGTTGTGGAGGCACGGAATGAACTGGACAAGGACTTTGTTATCGTTTCAAGGATCGAAGCACTAAAGACCCTGGGAATTGAAGAGATGCTGAAGCGGGTCAAAGGCTGCCTCGAATTGGGCGTAGATATTATTTACCCCCTCGGTATCCCCTCTGGTGAAAATGTTAAAGAAACATTGAAAAAACACTATAAAGCGATTGGCGCTCCCACTGTGCCGATTTGGGGCACGGAGCCGTTCGAGTTTACCGCCAAAGACTTCGAGGAAGCTGGCGCCAAATTGTGCGGCGTGCCAGCCAGCCCGATTGCCGGCGTCGCCAGATTGTTAAGCGAATTGTATAAATCCCTTTATGAGACGGGCACTCACGACGCGTATTTCGCGGGAAAATCAGCCCGGGAATACTTGCGTGGTTTTAAACGGTCAAATAAATGGAATGAACTGGCAAAAAAATACGTGCCCCCTGGTAGTGATCAGGGTTAAGCGCGCAATCTGCCAATCCTCTCTCAATAACACATGCATTCCCTCTGGCGAAAGCCGGAATCAATTCCCTATACTGAATGCGGAAAGGCTATTCCTCGACCCTTGATGGTGAGACGTAAGTGAGGGGGTACCTTTAAGAATCAAAAAAATGTAAAGAAACAATGTGCCATTACCCCATCTACGGCCACAGGTCTCCGGCCACATCATCCAGTCCTAGAGATAACAACTTTGCCTTACTCGGCTTGGTTGTAAAGCGGTCCCAGTCCAGTGCACCCAGTCCCCAATAGACCTGGGCATCCATGTCCGCGGTCACTCCTGCCAGCGGCCCCGCCGTCTGCGGCGGTATGCCAACGATTCTCGGATGGACCGGCCATTTTAGTTCGTTTATTCCCTCACGCAGATTGAAAACGTGTCTGATGTTGGCGATTCTCTCCCCCGTTTTTTGCATTTCTTCCCACGTGTAATTCCAACCGGTTACAGCATTAAATATGCGAACCATGCGTTGTTTATTTTCCGGCCAGCGGCTGGCGTGGCAAAGTCCCGCGCTATTAAGGAAATGCTGATCCACAAAACTCACCGGTCCGAACAGGGCGGTATGCCGTCCGGGCGCCGCGTCCAACAGGTAGCGGGCTATTTTCATCGATTGGCGTCCGGTGCCGGGGATCTTCGGGTCGTGCATGCCGAGTTCCTGCCCGCCGATGTGGACGGCAAATTTCTCCGCGCCCTTTCCTATCTTTTCGGCGGCTCGCTTGACTCCGTCTGCCAGAATGTCGCCCAGTCCTTCCCTCCTGGCCAGCTTTTCGGTCATTGCTACCATTGCCCGGTGGTTCCCCCACTTCAGCTCAATGCCGTCCGTATCCTCTTTGGTCAGGATCCCGTTCTCAAAAAGTTCTATGGCAAAACTAACAGCAGTCCCCGCCGAAATCGTATCCATGCCCGCCCGGTTGCAAATGTCATTGGCCATTAGGATCGACTCTGTATTGGTATTAACGCAGTTCACTCCGAAGGCCGCCATTGTCTCGTATTCGGGCCGATGTGCGCCGGGTGCGTATTTGTACTCATTACCGCCGGGCTTTAAAACCCCTTTACAAAAATACGGGCAGTGCCAGCAATTGTGATTCCTTTCAACATAAGCTGCAAAATCATCATGGTGGATGCCGGAACGGTCGGGGACATCGATAACACCGACACCTCCCCAGTTCTTGACCGGACTATCGCCGCTGTGCGCCGCCGCATAAGTGCCGATGCTGGTACCGTACTTGTGTTTGATCTCCCAGGGTGACATTCCGGATGGCCCCGGGACTTTCAGTTCTCTGATGTGTTCTATTATTATTTTCGAGGCTGCATCCTTGTCGGCCATAGGAACAGGCTGGTTACCACGGACAACTACAGCTTTTAATTTCTTCGAACCCATCACTGCGCCGAGACCCGACCGCCCCGCCGCGCTGCCGTGGTCGGTCATAATACAGGCAAATAACGATAGTTTCTCTCCCGCGGGCCCGATACAGACCGTGTGAGATTGCTTGCCGTATTCTGCGTCGAGTATGTCTTCCGTCTCGTAGGTGTCTTTTCCCCACAGGTAGCCGGCGTCTTTCAGTTGGACGCTGCCGTTATCGATCAGAAGATAAACCGGCTTGGGAGAAATCCCGCTAAGGAACACCCCGTCAAAACCGGCAAACTTGAGGTAAGGCCCGAAGGAACCGCCGGAATTAGCTTCTCCCCATCCTCCGGTTAACGGTGATTTGGCGACGGCCATGTAACGCACGCCCATCGGCACTGTAGTGCCTGTCATGGGGCCGCTGATCAGCCCCAATATGTTCTCCGGCCCCAGTGGGTCGACACCGCCTTTTTGTCGACTATAGAGGATTCTGGCGCCTATTCCGTAGCCGCCGATAAAGTCCCGGCACATTTTCTCCTCAAGGACTTCTTCCCTGATCACTCTGGTGGAAAGATCCACAAATAAAATTTTCCCCATGTAGCCGCCGGGCATCTGTTCTTCCTTCCTTAACGCTTNNTGCTGCTTGCACCACTGTGCCATTGTCGTCAAATCCGTGCCAATACAGAAGTGGCGAACACCCATATCAAAATAGGCCTTAGCATCTTCGAAGCTGCCTTCTACTCTCGGTGTAATGCCTTTTTTAAACGCCATTTTTACCATATCCTGTTCGGCCTTAAGCGTCTCGGGGCAGCGTACCTGTCCCGGTTTCCCGATGCTTATCGAATAATCACTGGGGCCGAATTGGACCATATCGACGCCTTTGACAGACATTATCTCCTCCAGGTTCTCCATGGCGCCCTTTTTCTCTATCATGACAATAATAACAATATCATTCATTTCCTTGACCCATGCCTCTGTGGCATTGCCGCCCCGGACACTGCCGTATCCGCCTGAACGCCGCCGCTGGTTATTACCGTGTGTTCCACCGGCCTCGGGTGTTTCCGCTCTCACCAGGCGGATACATTCCCGTACATCTTCCGCGGAGCGGATATCGGTAAAGATCACGCCCTGGAAACCGGAATCAATAGCCCGTCCGGTCAGCAGCCGTCTGGCTTCTTCCTCGATCTTGATTATTGTGGCCATTTTGGGAAACAGCTCCATCGTCCTGCCGATATCTTCCAGCAGCGGTATCGACCAGGTAGAATATTCCGCAACATACTCCACGTAATCAAAAACACCGGAATTACCGATCACTTCGAACATTCCCGGCCAGGGGGTGATTATGTGCGTCCCCAGACTGGGTTTACCTTCATTCAATAATTTCCTGAGTACATTTTCCTTCGTCATTTTTAGTTTTCTCTCCTCACCTTTATAAATTTTATCATCATGTGGTATAGATTGTGTTTCACACAAAAACCGGCGGCGATTTAACTATATAAACTATTTTTCTTTCCAGGCATCCCACGGCGTCCATTTCGTCATGTGGGTCTCGAAAAAGCCGAGGCCGTGGACTTTCTTACTGGCGACTGCGATCGAGGAATCAAGCACCATCGGAATTACTATTGCCTCATCATAGATATGCCTAACGACCGCTTGTGTCGTTTTTGCGATCGCTTCATCATCCCTCGCGAGTAACATCTCGTTCAGTAAGTCATCGAAATTTCTCAGCACGCTGGTCTGACCGTACTCCCGCGCGGAATGAAAATCGAACAAAGCCCAGGTAATATTCGGGTCCGAGGCGAAGTGTCTGAATAACATGGCGTTATGCCACGGTCTTTGCGCGCGGTATTGTTTCCACGTCGCCACGTCTACTATATCAATCTCCGCTTTGATCCCCACCGCCGCCAGATATTTCTGCACCATGGAAAAAATATTCGCCAGTTCCGTTCCCTCTCCCCCGATCAGTTTGATCTCGAAACCATTGGCGTAACCTGCCTCCGCCAGCAGCTGCCTCGCTTTTTCCGGATTATGCGATCGGCCTGTTATATCCGGATTAAAGCTGAGGACCCGCTCGTTGGACATCTGCGTAAGCGGACTCCAGTAGTCGCTGCCAAGGGCATCAGCCATTGCCGGTCGGTCGATGGCATATTCTATAGCCTGGCGTACCCGTTTGTCGGCGAAAACCGAATCAGCATTCAAGGAATCGGGCAGCAGTGATTCCATGTTCCACGGCAGCGCTGTCACCGTATAGCCTTCTGCTTTCAGTGCCGCCGCAGCTGTCCCGTTAACATGCACCACGGCGTCTACTTCTCCGCGTCTCAACATCTTAACAACGGTATCAATATCTCTAAAATACAACATTTCGATTTTATCAACGTAGGGTTTTCCTTTCTGCCAGTAGCCGTCGAAACGTTCAACTGTCAGCTTCACATCCGGCTCATAACTGACAAATTTGTGCGACCCGGTGCCTACAGGGTGCGTCAGACAATACGCTTCGCCGTAGGTTTTATAAGCGGTCGGCGAAAATACGTATCCGCCGTTTAAGCCCAGAGTCGGTAGAAAGTGGTTGTCAAAATTCTTTAATGTGAGTAAGATCGTATGATCATCAACGATGTCCACGGTTTCCAGTAATTTTAAAGTGCCGTTGGTTTCCCGGGCCTTTAACAGGCACCATTTGCCGGCTTCGGCATTGAAATCGGTGCCGTCATGGAATTTGACCCCTTTCCGTAAATGCAGGGTAAGGCGCAGTCCATCCTTGTCATATTCCCAGGATTCAGCTAAATGCGGGATCACCCGGCCTGCTTTATCCAGCCGCAGGAATTTATCCGCGATCGGCTCTAGATAGTGTCCCCCGACATTAATCCTGCCCGGTACGCCCATCCGCGGGGGAGGGGTGTATGTGTCAGCAATTCTCAACACACCGCCGTGCCGGGGTGTTGGTTGTAGAGTATTTGAATTCATTTTCTCCCTCCCGTTATCCCATGAATTTTCAAGGCATAGAAAGCTGTCCGTTACCCTCGCATCCATTCTGGCAAATGACTGGATCCATCTGACGGCTTAGTATTAATTAGTGAAATCCGCGCCAGGCGGAACTGTTTAGTTTTTTATATACCTCAACCGGTAGCTGTTATCTATTATTATACAGCCGGTCATCGAATGCTATTGCTCTTTCCAAACATCAAATGGCGTCCATTTCGTCATATGGCTCTCGAAGAAGCCCAACTCGTGGATTTTTGTGCTGCTGGCGGCAATAGAAGAATCCAGCACCATTGGTATTACTATTGCCTCATCATAGATATGTTTAACCACCGCCTGGCTGGTTTTTGCGATCGTTTCATCATCTTTGGCCTGTACCATTTCATTTACCAGGTTATCGAAATTTTTCAGTATGCTTGTCTGGCCGTATTCCGTGGCGGAATGAAACCCGAACATTGCCCAGGCGAAGTTTGGATCTATCGCGAAATGTCTGAATAACGCGGCATTATGCCACGGCTTATGCGCCCGGTATTCTTTCCATGTGTCGAGGTCAACTATTTCAATCTCCGCTTTAATACCAACCTCGGCCAAATACTTCTGTACTTCAGCGAATATCTTTGCGAGTTCTGTGCCCTCTCCGCCGATCAGCTTCATCTTGAAACCATTCGGGTAACCTGCTTCCCGCAGCAGTTGTCTGGCCTTTTCCGGGTTGTATTGACGGCCTTCGATCGCCGGATTGTAGCCGTACACTTTTTCCGTGGCCAATTGCGTCAACGGTCTCCAGTAATCATGACCGAGGGCATCAGCCAGCGCTGGCCGGTTGATCGCGTATTCTATCGCCTGCCGCACCCGCTTATCTGCTAATACCGAATCAGAGTTCCCTGAATCAGGCAGTAGTGATTCCATGTTCCACGGAAGCGCTGCTACTCTGAATCCCTCCGATTTTAAGGCGGCAGCAGCCGTGCCATTAATGTGCACTACCGCATCCACTTCGCCGCGCCTCAACTTATCGGCGGCTGCCATTATATCTTTAACGTAGATAAATTCTATTTTATCGACGTATGGCTTTCCCTTCTGCCAGTAGCCGTCGAACCGTTCCGCCGTCAGCTTGACATTGGGCTCATAACTGACAAATTTGTGTGACCCGGTGCCTATCGGGTGCACCAGACAATATGCTTCTCCGTATGTTTTATAGGCAGTGGGTGATAAAATGTATCCGCTGGCCAGCGCCAGGGAAGGTAAAATATGGTTGTCATAAAAATTTTGTGTGAGTAAAACGGTATGCTCATCAATAATATCGATGGATGATATGACTTTCAACCCTGCCTTGGTTTCGCGCGCTTTCGACAGATTCCATTTGACGGCTTCGGCATTGAAGGGTGTGCCGTCATGGAAGATCACGCCTTTCCGCAAATGTAACGTCAGTTTCAAGCCGTCCTTATCATATTCCCAGGATTCAATTAAATATGGGATCACCTTGCCGTCTTTATCCAGCCGCAATAATTTTTCCACGATTGGCTCCAGATAGTGTCCGCCGACGTTTATTCTGCCCGGTACGCCCATCCGCGGGGGAGGCGTATACGTGTCAACGATTCGCAGCACTCCGCCATATTGGGGTTTAACCGGTTTCTGTTTGGTAGTATTTGATTTCATTTTCGCTCCTTGCGCTCTTTATTAAATAACATGGCAATGCTGTTCATTGTTCAGCCAACCTGGCTTTCATGTTAGTATTCGTTACGGCATATCAGATAGATATTCAATTGAAATTAAAAAAATGCTAACATAGTATATTAGGATTGTCAACACGCTGGTATTAAACGGCGCTGTCGTCCGGTTTCGTTGACAAAGATTAACTGACAAATATAGTATAAGGGCACTGGAAAAGATGCGATTTTGTATAACCTGTTTTGGTTATCGCCCTGAGTCTGCCTCAGACGGATGAAGGGACTCCGCCTCTACTGTATTGCTGACCTTCTTTACTGAAGCTTACCAATCGTGTTCTGAAATTACACAATAATCAAATTATCGGGAGGAAAAAACTTGAAGAAAAAGTCGCTGACTATGCTGGCGGTAGGGGATGTGACATTGGAAAGGCCGCAAGGTGAGTTTTATCTTTCTAAAGTAGCGCCGGTGCTGGGAGCGGGCGATATAGTTGTTGGCAACGCCGAGATTGTTTTCACCGATAGGGGTATACCTACATTCGTGGAGATGTTCCCCTCACCGGGTTGTCCGGCAAGTAACATCGCAGCTTTGGCTACCGCCGGTTTTAATGTGATGACTCTAGCCACTAATCATGTCTATGACAGGGGCGCGCCGGGGATAGAAGATACCACGTTGGGGCTCCGGAAATACGGTATTGCTACAGTCGGCGCCGGAATGAATATCAATGAGGCCAGGAACCCGGCTTTTGTCGAGCGTGACGGCACGCGATTTGGTTTTCTGAATTTTAACTGCGTCGGCCCCAAGGGGCAATGGGCTACGCAGTCCAAACCGGGATGCGCCTACATTGATATCATTTCACACTATGAAATGACCACCAATAATCCGGGCGGCCCGCCTGATGTCCGCACTTACGCCGAACGCCGTAGTCTTAAAGCGATGATAGATAGCGTCCGGGAGTTAAGATCGCTTTGCGATGTCCTGACGGTTGTCCTGCATAANNTTCGTTCCCGCCAGAGTTACAGAAACCGCTGACAAAATAAAAGAGCACCGTGCTTTCGAAGATCCTGAAGTATCCGATGTTTTTTCTGTTCAACCATATCCGGCACAATACCCGTCCCGGTCTCTTACCATGATCGCCAAATGCGTCGTCACTGATGGGAAGATATCGCGGCTGGGTTATATCCCGAGTTTTGTCAATGAGCAGAAGCAGGCGGAGGTCCTTAAAAATAATGAAAAGGGACAGCAGGCATTTGATTTCATGAACACGATCACGAAAGAGGCCGGTCTGAACACCCGTTATCAGTGGGACGGCGACGAAATAGTAATCCTTACTGATTAAAGATCGGTCCCTTTTTCTTTCACCAAAAGAACAAACATGGCGTTTGGTTAGCAAATAGTAAGGAAAAGAGTGAAAAAAGTCCAATTGGTCGAGTTGTAGGGAGAAAGTCAGGGTGAGGGAACAGACGCGGGCTTTGTCCTTTATTATGCCAAGCAAACAATGATTCTGAGCAAAACTGGAGGCAGAAGGAAGCATTCCTGAGTAAGTTTTCACACTGGAAAATTATCAGCTGGTTTATTTCAAATTATCCAGTATTCTATTAAGTATTGATTCCAGTTGCCGGCGCTCTTCATCGGTCATAAAAGTAAATATTGTATCCATCGATGGGCTTTGCCTGGCACATTTGATCATCTTTAAACCTTTATCGGTCAACTCCAGTTTTAAAAGGTTCGTTTTAGGTGTGCTTTTAACGCGCCTTATCAGACCGTCTTTTTCCATAGTAACCGTTTGCTTGGAAATTACGTGCAATTCCCGTTCGACCATCTTCGCTACTTCAGCTAATGTCGCGTTTTCACCGAGTTCCTGTATGGTACGCAGCACCTGATATTGACGAACGGGAATATGGTATTGATTCAATTCTTTCTGTCTGGCCAGCACGATTGAATGGCTAACAGTGCCGATCAATGACCATAATTTGAAATTTGATTCTGAAACGTTTAATTTTTCCATAACATTTATTCCTTCAAAACGGCACTTTAGAGTATTTATAATAATTTTCCTAACAAATTATATCATACAGTCCGCACAATAAACTTTTATACTTTGAGTTCATTAAGACTTCTTTGGATCTGCATACCCATACTTTCGTTCTTCAACCATGAAGGGGATGTTTCGAACATTATTGCATCCTTTTTCCCATTCCTCAATAATCTTATCCTCAATGCCATAATTAAATGGGTCTCTAAGCTGTTGCTCCACTTCGCCGCCATTTTCCGGCCGGTTCTCGAGTAACCACTGCACCGTCCGCTTTAGTCCTTCTCTGGCCGGTATCACGTCATGGTATCCAAGCTCCTTCTTGATCTTGGTAATATCCATGACCAGATGGCGCTCACTGGTCGCAAACGGCATACTGGGTTTCGCGATGGCCCACGGCATGTCTATATACTCAAATTCATGCCCCATTTCTTTTGCTATAACCTGTGCCCACTCCCGCAAGGTAAACGTCCTTTCCTCTGCTACATTATAAAT
>PMBW01000151.1 GCA_003153075.1 Dehalococcoidia bacterium
TGAATGCTGTGGCAATAATTTTCCAGCGACTCGAAGTAATTGGGCCAGAGGGCATTTTTGGCGGCGACATAGAATCCGGTAGCATCGCCGATAACCAGCGTGCCCTCATTTTCATCATTGTATGCGACATGGCAGGCGGAATGACCGGGCGCGTGATAAACCCGCCAGACAACTTTATTACTGAGGCTGATACGTTCACCTTCATCAAGGACATGGTCGACCTCGAAGTGATAATTGTCAAGAACAGGGGGAGCTGCGGTGATTGAGCCTTTCGCCAGTTGAATCGCGGTGATAGCGCTGTCGTTGGCAAGGAATTCTTTGAGGGCTTCTTTCTTTTCCGACAACCTTTTCATCGCTTTAGCTGCCCCAGCGCTGCCGACGACCTGCAGGTGCGGCCACAACTTTTTAAGGTGCGGCACGGCGCCAATGTGGTCGGGATGGGTGTGTGTCAAGGCTAAATACTTGATCTTTTGCGGCGCGATGCCCAATTCTTTGATCTGTTCGACGATAAGGGTGAAATAGGCACCCGTCCCGCCTTCGATCAGCATACCGTCATCGCCTATCGAAAGGTAAACCGGGAAATCCGGGACGCCCAATTGATAGAAATCAGTGGTTATCTTAATCGGTTTGTGCCTTGCGTCAATCATTTTATTATCCTTTGTTAAAATTGTGCTGCGTAAAATAAAAAACCTTGAGAAGCATTACCTTCCCAAGGCTACAAAACAACTATAAATTACTTATGATTACACTATTGGAAAAATCGATAGGACATCATGGGAAGGAGGTTGTTTAAGTCCGCCCGGTAGCACTCTGATAGCAACGTACCGCAGCGGACTAGCTAAAGATGAAAAACCACAAGCTAGTCGCCGGATTTAAAAGATGCGTCTGATATGAGGCTCTGTTAGCCATCCCCACCCTCACTTAACAATACATTTACTATGATAGCAAATATCAACACATATGTCAAATATTTGAGACTGGATAATAAATATTCATAGTAAATCAAGAAAATCCGAAATACCAATATCTAAATCCAAAACAAATTAGAAAGACAAAAGATAGAAAAATGTAATTCTTTGGGGGACATGCTATTGAGCATCCTATAAATACCCGGTTCATTAATCGGTATACACATTAGCAGCCCACTGTCATTACATAAAGGCCGTTAGTTGGATTCCCGCGTTCGCGGGAAAGACAATAGGAGACAGCTTTTTATTATCTCGCAGGATTTCCCAGGGCAATCATCTTAAATTGTTATCTCAAGACACGCGAGGTATAATGAAACGTATTATTCAAAACTGGAAGAAGGGGTTGAAATGAACGGCGTACTTTCGCGTAAAGATATAAGAAAACTGATACAAAATGATCCACCTTTGGNNGGTGGACAATGCACAGAGACAATTGCCGGATCTGGTTCCGCTGGTTTTTGATGGCGGGGGTTTTATTGAGCTGGCGGCAGGTATTTATATGATCACCTACAATGAGATCGTACATATCCCCACGAATTTGATGGCGCTGGCCAGACCGCGGTCGAGCTTATTACGGTGCGGGGTAAACATCGGGACGGCGGTATGGGACGCAGGTTATTCCGGGCGGTCACAGTCGCTGATGCAGGTATATAACGTAAAGGGTTTTCGGGTGCAGAAGAATGCGAGAGTGGCACAACTGGTGTTCATGACATTGAGCGCAGAGACCGAGGGTTACAATGGCAAATATCAGAATGAAAATATATAAGTAAAATATTCAAATAACCGATGACAAACAAATACTAAATACTAATATCGAAATTACTAAATAAATTCCAAATACGAAATTCACAGGTCTGTCTGAGGCAGATGCCACTACTTTTGCCGGTGTGGATAATCTAACTGGCGGGTTTTCCCCACCCGATTGAGTAGATTCTTCGTTACACTCAGAATGACAGTGATTCTATTCCAGGAATGAGATCGTGGAGGAGGGTTTTTCGAGGATGTCGACGGTTATGCCGGCTTCGCGGAAGAGCTCTTTAAACGAATCGTCGGCGTATTTGGTAAAAATAACTACTCTTTTAACGCGGGCATTGATCATCATCTTGGCACAGAGGACGCATGGAGTGTGGGTGCAGTAAATGGTGCAGCCTTCAAGGCTGATGCCGTGCAGCGCGGCCTGAATAATAACGTTCTGCTCGGCATGTATGGCCCGGCAGATTTCAGTGCGCGTGCCGGAAGGGATATTATTCTCATTGCGCAGACAGCCGAGTTCCAGGCAGTCTTTGAGTCCGGCCGCGGCGCCGTTATAGCCCGTTGTGAGGATGTGTTTATCTTTGACCGCAACCGCGCCCATGTGGTGGCGCAAGCAGGTACTGCGTTCGGCGACCACAGAAGCTATTTTCAGGAAATATTCATCGGCGCTGGGCCGTGTAGTTTTATCTTTCATGCCAACCTCTCAATGATGCGTTGTGTCTGTTCCTGCAGCTCTTTGAAAGACGATTCGTTGGTAATAGTGTAATCCGCGAGGGCGATGGGGCCGCCTTTATTAATATTCTCGATCTCCGTGCGGTCGCGGTCGGCAGCTTCTTTACTAGTAAGCGGGCGGATTTTTCTGACGGCCAGCCGGTGATAGCGTGTTTTAGGGGATGTGGATACCGCAACCAGGCAGAGCTTATCCCCGTAATGGTCCTTGAGCAGAATGAATTCCTCCCAGGAATAGAGGCCGTCGACGACGACGTTGGTGTTTTTCAAGGATTCATCGATGCGGGGCAGATTGAGTTTAGCATAAGCAGCCATGCCGTGTTCCTGACGGAGTTGCTCGCGCACTTGCCTTTCGTTTGCTTCGTTGAGGGGTAAACCGCGTTTTTTTACTTCGATATCGGTAATATCGCCGAAGCGGATGCGCGAATACCCATTTTTTTCGAACTGGCGGGCGACTTCTGACTTGCCCGCGCCGGCCATACCAACCAATGCCACAACTTTCATGATGATTCCATTATATGAGACCGGGAAGATGATTACAATGTGTATTTTGATAGAGCTGTCAGGTATTAGCCTTCAGCTATCAGCAGTCAGCATTCAGTAATGAGTAACGAGTTAAGGGTTTTAAATGCACAGGGTTTTAAAATTACAAGGTTAAATTGGTTGAACGAGATTGCCGCGCCCTTCTGCGGAAGCGCTCGCAATGGTCCGGGAACGAACCTACGACCTTATCACTCGCTGATATGAGATACTTCGACAAGGTCAGGATGGAGGGGCAAACTGCTTATGCCGCGGAGAAAAGTGGAATGTGATATATATCATATCCAGCTTGTTTACAGCATCGTACAATTGTCACTAAGTCAGTCATAAATCGAAGGAGCCGGATAATGAACAATATCAAAATAGCGGCAGTCATCGTCCTCCTTCTGGGGATTGTGGGCTTAGGAGTAGGCGGGGCGTTTGCAGGGGTGGGGTTTGCGAAGAATAATCAGATCACTACTTATTTAAAAGCAGAAAAAGTAACCCTCGGTCTTTCGGCGGCTGACATAGCCAAAGGCAAAGTGGTAGACAGCCTGGCGACAGCGCAAAACGCAGCGCAAATGCTAACTACTCACCGGCAGAGTATCGCTCCTACCTATAATGATCTGCTGGAGGGTAAACAGTTCGATCCGACAAATGTAAAAGATGCGACTTATGCGCAGGCAATGAATTTGCAGACCAATATTTATACGGCGGTGCTGGCGTTTGGACTGGCACAATCGATTATGGCAAACGGGGCGTTTATGCTGGCGACAGGTATTGCACTGATAATAGTAGGAATGGTTCTTTTCAGACTTGCGAAAAAAGCAACCGCATAATAAAATAGGGACTCACCAGCAGTTTATCGTGTTACAGCCTGGTGATTAGAATAAAGGGCAATAAAAATTTCCGGACTATGGGAGAAGAAAATGGAGATGAAAAAGGTATATCTGGATAATATGGCCACAACACCTGTTCTACCGGAAGTGCGGTATGCCATGTTGCCATTTCTGTCAGACTCTTTCGGTAATCCTTCCTGCCTTCATGAGTGGGGCGATATTCCCCGCGATGCTATCGAGGCGGCCCGCGGACAAGTCTCAGAGCTAATCGGAGGCAGCGCAGAGGAGATTATTTTCACCGGCAGCGGCACCGAGAGCAATAATCTGGCGCTGAAAGGGCTGGCAATGGCACAGCAGAAAAAAGGCAAGCACATTGTGGTTTCCGCCATCGAGCATTTTTCCGTGCTGAACTCGGCTAAGACATTGGAGAAATGGGGTTTTGAATACAGCACAGTGCCGGTGGATAAATACGGAATTGTTGACCCGGAAGATGTACGGAAAGCGATCAGGGACGATACTATCCTGGTTTCGATCATGCATGCGAACGGTGAAGTAGGCACGATCGAACCGATCAAGGAAATAGGGAAAATCACCAAAGAGAAAGGCGTACTTTTTCATACCGATGCGGTGGCAAGCGCGGGTAATTTCCCGGTGGATGTCAAAGAGATGGGTGTCGATGCTTTAAGCCTGGCAGCAAATATGTTCTACGGCCCTAAAGGCATAGGCGCGTTATGGGTAAAGAAGGGCACCAGGATCATGCCTTTACTGGATGGAGGGATACAGGAGGGCGGACGCCGCGCGGGCACGGAAAATGTGGCCGGAATTGTGGGCATGGGGAAAGCCGCCGAAATGGCGCGCGAAGAGATGCCGACCCGCAGGACCAAATTAATGCAAGTCCGCGATTATATAATCAAAGAGCTGCCGTTAAAAATCAGTCATGTAGTGGTGACCGGCCATCCGCAGAACCGCCTGCCGGGGCACGCCAGCTTTTGCATCGAATTCATCGAAGGGGAATCGATGCTGATGCTGCTAAACGCGAAAGGCGTGGGGGTGACCAGCGGTTCGGCCTGCACATCACGGGCTTTACAGGCCTCACACGTGCTGCTGGCAATGGGACTACCGCACGAGATCGCACAGGGGTCGCTGCTGTTCGGCCTCGGTATTGGAACAACGAAGCAGGATATCGATTATGTTCTGGAGGTACTGCCGCCGATCGTGGAAAGATTGAGGCAGATGTCGCCTTTATATTCTAAATTTATCAAACAAGGTAAGGGAGGGTAAGATGCCTGTTTACAGTGAAAAAGTAATGGACCATTTCACAAATCCGCGGAATGTCGGAGAGATTGAAAATGCCGACGGCATCGGCGAGGTCGGCAACCCGGTATGCGGTGATATGATGACCTTCTACATCAAGGTCAAGGATAACCGGCTGGAGGATGTGAAATACAAAACATTCGGTTGCGGCGCGGCGATCGCGGTATCGAGCATGGTGAGCGAACTGGCGAAGGGCAAAACACTGGAAGAAGCGATGCAAATCACACCGAAATCTGTGGCCGAAGAACTGCACGGTTTGCCGCAGAATAAATTCCACTGCAGCAACCTCGGCGCGCAGGCGCTGCATAAAGCAATCGAGGATTACCAGAGCAAACAGAAACCAGAGGGACAGGCGGCTGCGCATTGTCCGTACTGCGATGTGGAAGCTACAAGTGAGGATGAGCCGCTTTGCCAGGCGTGTAAAACCACGGTGGAGTATTGTCCGCACTGCGGCGCTCCTTTAGATAAAAACACCAAAACCTGCTCAAGTTGCGGACATTAAACCGCTTTAAAAGCTAAGGACTGATTGCTGAATGTCATTTGCCAGGGAAGGAGTGTGTGAATGAAAGCAGATAAAACACTGGATTGTGTAGGATTATACTGCCCGATGCCGATATTCAAGACGGCGCAAAAGATGAAAGAACTGAAACCCGGGGAAGTGCTGGAGATAGTGGCGGATGATAAAGGGATCAAAAAGGATATACCATCGTGGTGTATAACAACGGGCAACGAATGCCTGGGAATAGAAGAGAACAAAGGCGAGTTCCATGTCTTTGTGAAAAAAAAGTAGCGGAAGGTATTCAACGAATTCAAAATCGGCTATTGACACATTATTAACGGATATGTTATAGTTCTC
>PMBW01000082.1:0-817 GCA_003153075.1 Dehalococcoidia bacterium
GATGAAAATAACTGCATGATCGATATTGTTAAAAACAGCTTCCTGCAGTTTACCTGTGAAGAGTCTTGCGGCAAATGCACTCCGTGCCGCGCCGGTATCCCGCAGATGCTGGTAGTGCTGGACAAGATCAGCCGCGGTGAAGCCAACATGGAAGACCTCGATGCATTGAATTCACTGGCGGAGATGATCACCTCCTGTTCATTGTGTGGTTTAGGTCAGACCAGTCCCAATCCGGTTATCAGTACATTACGTCATTACCGGGCGGAGTACGAAGCCCATATTATCGATAAGAAATGTCCTGCGGCGGTCTGCCGCGCTTTGTTCAAATCACCGTGTCAGCATACCTGCCCGGTGGAACTTGATATTCCCGGTTACGCGGCTTTGATCAAAGAAGGCAAGTTCATGGAAGCCTACGCGCTGATCAAACAGCGTAATCCGTTACCGGCAATCTGCGGTCGGGTTTGTCATCATCCTTGTGAAGGGAAATGCAACCGCGGTCAGATCGACGAGCCCATAGCTATCCGCGATCTGAAACGCTTTGCCGCCGATTATGCATTTGAGACCGGTGGGAAGGTGAAACAGAAGACCGGTCCCGCCAAAGTTGAGAAAGTTGCCGTCATCGGTGCCGGACCTGCCGGTTTAGCTGCAGCCTGGGATTTGGCCATGGATGGTTATCCCGTTACAGTTTTTGAATCTCTGCCGGTGGCCGGCGGTATGCTCGCGGTAGGCATCCCCGAATACCGTTTACCGAAGGATATCCTGCAGAAAGAAATCGACGAAATTAAAGAGCTCGGCGTCGAAATTAAACTCAATACCC
>PMBW01000082.1:902-11471 GCA_003153075.1 Dehalococcoidia bacterium
GTTCATTTGGTTTACCGCCGTGAACGCGCCGATATGCCTGCCATGGTTGAAGAAGTCAAAGCTGCCGAAGAAGAGGGAGTGATATTCCATTTCCTCACCAATCCGTTAAAAATTACCGCCAAAGGTGATGCCAAGGCTCTATCGCTCACCCGCATGGATCTGGGCGACTACGACCGTTCCGGCCGCAAGGTGGCCAGGCCGGTTGCCGGTTCCGAGTTCGAAATTGAAGTGGATACGATTATTGAAGCGATCGGGCAGAAACCGGATACTTCATTCATCAGTAATGACGGCGTGCAGGTAAAAGACAACGTGATTGTCGCCGACTTCCGCACGCTGGCCACGGCTCATCCCGGTATCTTTGCCGGTGGTGATGCAGTGTTGGGCCCGCGTACGGTCATTGAAGCCATCGCCCACGGTCAACGGGCTGCTTCTTCCATCAAACGTTACCTTCGCGGTAATCCCCTCGGCCCGCGCGTGGAAAGATATACTTACGAGGCTATTCCTACCCCGCAGACTATGCCGACCGATGAGGAAACCAAGGAAAGAGCCCGTATCAACGAAAATGAATTACCTTTAAAAAAGAGGAAGACTTCATTCAAAGAAGTTGCCTTAGCTTATACGCCGGAGCAGGCCCAGAAAGAAGCCTCACGGTGTTTGCGATGCGACCTGGATATCGGAGGATAAACTTATGNNAACGGTCAGTCCGTTAAAGGTAAAAGTGGGGATACCGTACTGGATATCTGCCGGGCAAACGGCATCGATGTTCCGACACTATGTCATCTGGAAGGCCTTACCGATGTCGGCGCCTGCCGTCTGTGTGTGGTAGAAATCCAGAGTGAGAAAAAGCCCATCCCGGCCTGTAACTATCCGGCGCGTGATGGACTGGTCGTGAAAACTAGCACGCCGCAGATTGACAGATACCGCAAACAGGTTATCGAGTTGATGTTTGCGGAGAGAAACCATTTCTGCATGTTCTGTGAACAGAGCGGCGATTGTGAATTACAGAAAATGGCCTATCGTTTCCAGATGGACAACGTCCGGTTCCAGAGCCTTTTCCCGAAGCTACCGGCCGATATTTTGAGCGAATTCCTCGTCATCGACCACAACCGCTGTATACTGTGCGGGCGCTGTGTCCGTGCCTGTAAAGAAGTAGCCGCCTTACGGACCCTGGATTTCGGTGGCCGCGGCGGTGAGACAATGATCGCAGCTGATATTAACCAGCCGCTGGGCGCGTCTTCCTGCACGACCTGCGGTTCATGTTTACAGGCTTGCCCCACCGGTGCCATCGTCAATAAAGCCAGTATTTTTAGGGGTAAATCTGTGGATTGTAAGACCGCAAATACTATTTGCCAGGGTTGCGACATCGGTTGCGAAATCAAAGTATCGATCAAAGACGGCAACCTGGTACGTATTGAAACCCCGGACAGAACCGGACCGCGAGGGGCGCTTTGCCGCATCGGGCGGTTCGAACAGATAAATGAATCGCGTGTCCGTGTTACTTCCCCGATGATGCGCAATGCCAAGGGTGAGTTAGTGAATTGCACACTGGATGAAGCGCTGGCAGCCGCCGCGAAGAAATTTGCCGAATTAGGTAACAGCTGCGGCGGGCTCACCACAACCAGGGTGCCGAACGAAACTATTGAAATGTTCCGGAAATTGATTTGCGGTACCCAGAAAAGTAAAGCGATCGATACACTGGACGGGAAAGAATACCGTTTGATTTCATCGGGCATCCGCCAGTATACCAATGGTGCGCTGACGCCGGAAGTCGACCCGGATATCGAAGGTATTTTAGAGGCCGACTGTATCCTGGTAGTCGGCGCGGATGTTGACCGCACGAACCCGGTTATGGGTAACCTGATCCGCCGCGCGGTAAATCTGAACCATGCCCAGCTCATTAATATTGACGCCAATAAAGACCTGCTGCCGTTGTGGTCCGAGATGTGGCTGAAACCGGCTGCCGGTACCGAACGCGTGCTGGTTAACGGTTTGGCGAAACTGGTCATCAGTAACAGCAAATCACTGGCGGAATTGAAGCCGGAACTGTTGCGGGTGCTCAGCCTGTATGAGTCCGATAAAGTGAGCGAGAAAACCGGCGTGACCGAACAGCAGTTGGCGGTTGCCGCGAAGATACTCAGCGCCAGCAAGAATTGCTATGTCATCTTTGGTGATAATTTAACCACACAGAACGATACCGATCTTGTCACCGCTTTACTCAATCTGACCTACCTCGTGCAGAAGGGCAAGGGCGATAAATTGAATTTGATCTTCCTTAAACCCGGCATAAACAGCCAGGGTGCATGGGATAGCGGTATCGCCAATAAAGATATAAAAACCCAGCAGCCCCGCGGGATTTATTTGCTCTTAAGCGATGATAACATCGATAAAGACTGGTTAACCTGGCTGAAAGGCATCGATTACCTCGTTGTGCAGGCCGGGTATCATTCTCCGGTCGTCGATGAATTAGCTGATGTGGTACTCCCGTCCCGTATCTGGGATGAGCGCGGCGGCTCGTATGTCTCCGCTGGAAAACGAGCGTTGACTACCACCCCGGTTATGCAAAGGTACGGGTTAGTTCCCGATGAAGAAATTTTACAGCGGCTGATACAAAAAATAGACGTCATGCCGAGTCGGAGTTAGAGGTGCAATAATGGCAAAGGTTAAAGTTGCTACAGCCTGGCTGGACAGTTGTTCCGGTTGTCATATGTCTTTCCTTGACCTGGATGAAGCCTTGATCGGTCTGGCAGACAAACTGGAGTTCGGGGAAAGCCCGATCACCGATTTCAAGAAGTTCACTCCTTGCGATGTCGGCATTCTGGAAGGCTCCATCAGCAATAAGCACGATGAAGAAGTGGCCAAAGATTTACGCGCTAATTGCAAGATCCTGATGGTACTGGGCGATTGCGCCTGCTTCGGCGGCATTAACAATATGCGCAACCTCTTCAATACGGAAGATGTGATAACCCGTTATTATTCTACAGAAAGCACTGCGCAAAATAGCGCTGCTCCCCATTCCAAAGAACTGCCGTTATTAACTAAAGTGAAACCGGTCAATCAGGTCGTCAAAGTCGACTGCTATGTTCCGGGTTGCGCCCCCAAACCAAGTGCGATTCTTTATGCTCTGACCGAACTTCTCGAGGGCAGGATTCCTGTATTGCCCGGCGAGATCATGCGGTTTGATTAAAACCGAATAATCGTTACAAAAGTGAGAAAATATGGCTAATAAAATTGTTATCGAACCGGTCAGCCGGGTTGAAGGTCACGGCAAAGTAACCGTTTATCTGAACGACCAGGGTAATGTAGATAAATCCTATCTGCATATCACGCAGGTAAGGGGTTTCGAAAAGTTCTGCGAAGGCCGCCTGTATAATGAAATGCTCGCCATTACGCCGCGTATTTGCGGTATTTGTCCGGTCAGCCACCACCTGGCCGCCGCAAAAGCCTGCGATGAGATCCTCGGTGTGCAACTGACGCCGACCGGCACCATGCTGCGGCGGTTACTGCATAATGCCCAGTTCCTGCAATCCCATGCGCTCCATTTCTTCTATCTGGCCAGCCCCGACCTGCTTTTCGGCATGGAATCCGACCCTGCTATGCGCAACATCATCGGAGTTATTGCCCTGCAGCCCGAGCTGGCCAAAAAAGGTGTCTTCCTGCGTTCCTTCGGGCAGAAGATTATCGAATACCTTGGGGAAAAGAGGGTGCATCCCAATGCGGCGATCCCTGGCGGTATGAACAAAGTCCTTTCTCAGACTGAACGCCAGTTGATCCTGTCGCAGATCGATCAGGCTATCGCCGACTCTCAATTAGCCGTCAACCTGGTCAAAGATTACCTGACCAAAAACAAGGAATTAGCCGATAGCTTCGCCTGTTTCGACAGCAGCTATCTGGGTTTAGTCGATAGCAACAATAATGTGGAATACTATGACGGCAAGCTCCGGCTGAAAGATAAGAACGGGGTTGTGCTGGAGGATAAATTCGCTCCCAAAGACTACCTGAAATACATCGAAGAAAAAGTGGAAGACTGGTCTTACCTGAAGTTCCCCTATTACAAAAAGGCCGGGTATCCCGCGGGTATGTACCGCGTAGGTCCGTTGGGACGTTTCAATGCCGCCGAAGGGCACAGCACACCAATGGCTAACCGTGAGTTCCAGGAAGCCCGCAAGATGACTAAAAACGGCGTCCTGAGCGGTTCGCTGTACTATCATCTGGCGCGCATGATCGAAATGCTGAATGCCGCCGAAACAATTAAAGCTCTCGTCCAGAACGAGCAGATCTGCGGCAACGATATCTGGGTGAACGGCAGCGTTAAAAATGAAGAAGGTGTCGGTGTCATCGAGGCGCCGCGCGGCACACTGATCCATCATTATAAAGTGGATAAAGCCGGGCAAATCAAGCAGGTCAACTTGATCGTTTCTACCGGCCACAACAACCTGGCCATGAACAAAGCCGTGTTTGATGTGGCGCACGAATATATCAAAGGCGGGAAAGTAACCGAAGGTATCCTCAATCGTATCGAGGTTGCCATCCGTTGTTACGACCCCTGTTTCTCCTGCTCGACACATGCCCTCGGTCACATGCCGCTGGAATTAACCGTCCATGAAGTGGATGGTACCGTCAGAGAATTACTGAGGCAATAGTGAAAACCCTGGTGCTGGGGATCGGTAATGATATCCTGGGGGATGATGGGGTTGGTATCCACATCGCCCGGGCAATCGCCAGCCGTATCGATAACAGCGACGTGACTGTAGAAGAAACCGGCGCAGCCGGACTAAGTCTGCTTGAGCGCATTAAAGGCTACGAGCGGTTGATTATTGCCGATGCGATTTTTACTCACGATACGGAAGTGGGGAAAATTCATCGGCTCACCCTCAAAGACCTGGCTCAAACCAATGACTCGGTGACACCCCACGAAGCCGCTTTACGCACCACATTGGAAATCGGTAATAATCTATTTCCCGGAGAAATGCCGCACGATGTGGTTGTGTTCGCGGTACAGACACATGACGTCGACCAAGTCACCGGCAAAATGAGTAAAGCTGTGAAAGCTGCTGTCCCGGAAGTAGTCAGGATGATTTTGGCGGAAATCAGGTAAGTAAGATATTGCAATGGTACAAATAAAGGCGGGGCTGCGAATAGCAGCCCCGCCTATTATATAATTGCGGTAACTATTTCCTAATGGCCGGCAGCTTTTTTCACATTCTGATCGATCCAGAACCGCCCGGCGTAGAAGCCAAGCAGTTGCGGCCCATTGGTGCCTCCCCAGAATGCGTTGTTTTGTCCGGTATAGCCCTTGAGCCACGGCTGCGAAAGTTCAAACAGGGTTGGTTGCAATAACGATATTACATAATGCTGCCGCGCGACGCGCTCGTTCGCATCTTTTAATGCCTGCTTGATCACGTCGATATTAGTTGCAGCGAGGGCTTTCGGCGCGAAGGTATCAAAAACTGTGTCGCTGACCCCATTGTAATTTGCTGTATATCCGGTCAGGTACCGGTTCAGCTGCCGCATCGGTTCATAGGTAAAACCAAGGTCTCCTGAAGAGGGGAAAGCCATTTGATCGTACTTTTTACTATTTCTGACAACCGCGATCCAGGAAGGTGAGTCCATCGTCTGGATCGTCATGTCAATACCCACTGCGGAAAAGTAAGATTTGACTATCTGTAACAGGTCAGGGTCGGCGGCTGCATCAGCTATGATAGAAGTTTTAAATCCATTGGGAAATCCGGCAGCGGCAAGAAGCTGCTTGGCGCCGGTCGGATTATATGCGTACTGATCCTTTAATTCCTGCGGCCAGTCTTCATAGGGGAAACCGTAGCCGCCCTTCATATAGCGGGATGTCATCGAAGCCGGGTATGGTTCGGCAGTTCCCAGGTAATAGGATTTGGCGATATCCGGGAGGTTGATCGCCATCTGCATTGCCTGGCGGACTCTGATGTCTGTAAACGGAGCAACGTCATTCTTTGGGTCGACTGTCGAAGCCTGTCCCATCGGTATGCCCAGTTGCACGATTTCAGGATTTGTTTTTTGGATCGATTGCGAGTTCGCAAACGAAATTTGGCTCATCACGTCAATTTTACCGGTGCGCATGGCCGCCATGGCGGTCGCATTATCGGGCATGATGAGGATTTTCAACTGGTCTACGTAGGGGAGTTTGTTCTGCGGGTAGCGCTCATCGTAGCCCCAGTAATTCTGGTTTTTCACTAATGTTGCCGAGCTGCCGGAAACAAAATCCTTCAGGATGAAGGGCCCGGTGCCGATGGCATGATGCCAATCGGAGACATCGCCCCATAACTTGATTGCTTCGGAATTCTCCATAAACTGGTCGGAACTGGAAGTCTGCATGTTTTCCATGATGGCTTCAGGATTGGTTGTGTTCCAGACAAAAACGACGGTGTATTTATCGGTTGCGGTTACCGATTTGAGATTTTTAAAAATAGAAGCGGAAGATGCAAATGTGCTTGGTTTGGTATATCCGCCGCCGAGGCCGTACATCCGGTCATAATGAAATACTACATCATCAGCAATAAATTCCCTGCCGTTAGCCGGCGGAATATCCTGCCAATGGATTCCCGGTCGCACGTGGATAACGTACGTCGCGGGGTCAGTGATTTCCCAGGTCGCTGCTACATTACCTTTAACAAAATTATTCGGACGGAAGCCGATGTGATAATCAAACACCGCAGGATCCAGTGTCCAGTCATCGCAATGGATTTTCTCCATAAAAGCGGCGTTGATGCTCATTCCCGCCCCGGGATAAGAGTCATAATTAACAACATCCCTGTCCAGGCGCAGGGTGATTGTCCCGCCGTATTGCGGTTTTCCCAGTTTATCCCACCAGTTGCCGGTTGAGGTGGTGACCGGTTTGGTCGTCGTCGAGCTTGTTGGGGGAACTGCCGTCGATGAAGTGGTAGTCCTGGGCGCAGTTGAAGTCGTTGTTTGCGCGGAAGTGGTAGACGAAGTAGATGTCGAGGTTTTTGTGCAGGAGGCAAGTAACAGCGCTGCTACCATCAGGATGCTGAAACTGAACCAGATAAGTTTGTTTCTCATTTTCATTCTCCTTTTTAACGGGGCTTAGCCAGAATTTTAACAGCAGTTGAATTTAATGTCAATGCAAAGTAGCTGTTATCAGTTAATTGTGAGTATTGAGTCGTGAGTAATGAGTTAATAATTGCGAATAGAAGCTAATACTATTATCCTGTTTTTACGCAAAGTTTACGATTGCTGACTGCTGCTAAAGTAGGTGCTCTTAAAACGAAAGCTGGAAAAACGGATAAATCCCTCCTGCCCTGAGGCTTTTCACCACTTGTCATTCCTCGTAGGTTTAAAACCGGAGATACTTTGCGTTGCCGTTCGATGCAAATGTACGACCTGATTGTCATTGATCCCACATTTCTATTATTGTCCTAAAGGAAGTGCGGGAGTAATCAATAATAATCGTTACCAATGACTATTTTCGGACAACCTCAAAGAGATGAAGCATACCATCGGAATGAGTGAAAAAAGACACTAATTCGGCAGTGGACATACCTTGAAGCTGAAAGCTGAGTTGTGAGCTTTATAAAGATGGTAAAATGCGAAGGGAAGATTTAAAAGGTCTGCAGAAAAAATGTACACTATCATATCATGCTTTGCTCAAAATTCATAAATACTGTAATTTAAAAAGCGTTAGTAAAATATTGGTTTTCAGTTAAGTATTTATTAAATGTTATCCTCTCGAAATAATTAGTTTAATTGTAGGTGTCCAGTTTTTCTCTTGCTTATAAATTTCTAGGATTTTTGTTTTAAAATCACTAGCTTTTAGTTGAATCATGGTTTCCTCCCTAAAACAGGAATTAATATGAAGTGTAATTTCCTCCACTATCTGCATATCAAATATGTCAAGTATAAATTGCTGCACTCTGTTCATTCGTAATTCTAGGCTTTCTCCTCTGTCGACCCTTTTATTTTTGACAAAAATTATAATTCCATCCCCTTTTAATAATTCTTCAGCTACAACTGTCATCGGATTATCTAATAATTCGAATGGTAAGATATTATTTTTATCTTTAAATTCCTTTCTAAAATCAGGACGAACATTATATCCAAGTAATAACCCAATTCGATTATTGGCGGCTATTTTTATAATTTGGAAAAAAGCATCTGTCTGATTACTATCAGCAATATTGATTTCTACAGATAACTTAATGCTGCCCCAAGCTCGTATACTCTTACAAAATTTATAAAGCCGTCATAATGATCATTCATTAGGCGGATTGTATATTCTCGATTCGGGGTAACAAGTGACCCAGCCAAAGAGAAATTTACATGCCTCATCTTCAGTTTTAAAAGTGTGTATATGACTTTTTTGTCCACGTTCGTAGTAATAAACAACCCACAGGTCATTCTCTTTGTCAAGTATTATTATGTCATTATAATTAGGGTTGTCTAATCCTACTAGAGAATAGTAAATTGGTTGTATTTTGTCTTGATCTAAGGCTTTTTTCAATTCTTCTTTGTTCAATGTGTAAACCCCGCATCTAACAGAGCCTGAATACTATCGTAAGGTTTAATAAAACGATATTGATGCTTGAATATTTTGGTGTTAGCGCCCCATTTTTCTTTTCATTTCCCGGTCGATCCAGAAGCGGGCGGGATAGAAGAAGACCAGCGGCGGCCCACCTGAGGCTGCGGATACCGCAAATAACTGCCCGCTGTACCCTTTAAGCCACGGCTGATAGAGGGCGTACTGCAGCGGCTGCACCAGGGAAATGGCAAAATGCTGCCGCGCCACGTATTCGTTGGCTTCCCTGATTATTTTCTTGATGTCCGCTACATTGGTTGCCGCCATTGCTTTGGGCAGGAAACCGTTAAAAACCGGGTCGTTCACCATCATGTAATTTGGGGCGGCTCCGGCACGGAACCGCTCAAGTTGCCTGATCGGCTCGGTTGCCAGCCCCAGTGACGCCGCAGAGCGTTGTACGAGCTGGTCCTGCTTGTGTCCGGTCATCACAAACGGCACAAATTCGGCGGTAGACAGTGGGCGGATCTCCATGTCAACTCCCACTGCTTTAAAATAGGATTGAACAATTTCGAGTAATTTAACATCGATCGTAGACTCGATGACGATATTGGTTTTAAAACCGTCCGGATAACCGGCTGCAGCCAGCAATTGCCGGGCCGCGGCGGGGTTATAGGCATACTCATCCTTCAGATCCTGCGGCCACTCTTCATAGGGGAAACCCCAGCCGGTGATGTCCCTGGACGTCAACGCGCTGGGATAAGGCACGGCCGAGCCGCCGAAGTATATTCGGGCAATTGAAGGCAGGTCGATTGCCTTCTGCAGCGCCTGCCTGACTCTGATGTCATTGAATGGCGGGCGGTCATGCCGCGGGTCGATGGAAGGTGTATTAGGCGAAGGCATCATCACCTGCAGGATTTCCGGGTTTGTCCTGCGGATTTCATCGGCTAACGAAAATGAAACCTGGTCGATGGCGTCAATCTGACCGGTGCGCAGCGCTGCCAGTGCATCGGCCTCATCCGGTATCACCATGATCTTGAGGCTGTCCACATAAGGAAGTTGGTTCTGCGGAAAACGCTCGTCATGTCCCCAGTAATTGGGGTTTTTAATCATCTCCGCCGCGACGCCGGGTTTAAAATTATTCAGAATAAACGGTCCGGTGCCGATAGCATGATGCCAGTCGTTGACATCTCCCCACTGCTTGATTGCTTTCGGGTTTTCCAGGCATTGTGAGGAAATTGGCGCTTGCAGGGTTTCCATGATGAATTCCGGATTACGTGTTTTCCACTTAAAAATGACTGTATATCTATCCGTTGCCGTTACCGATATCAGGTCTTTATAAGCGCTGACCGAGGCATGATAGGGTGACGGCTTGCTGAAACCGCTGCCCAGACCGAACAACCGGTGATAGTGAAAAGCGACGTCTTCCGCCGTCAGTTCGCGCCCGTTGGCCGGTGGTATATCCTGCCAGTGGATCCCCTTGCGCAGATGGACGACGTAGGTGTTTGGGTCGGTAAAACCGAAGCTTTCTGCCAAATGGCCCTTCACAAATTCCGCGGGACGAAAATGGGTGCTGTAGCGGTAAACCGCCGGATCCAGCGTCCAGTCATCGGCGTGCAATCTTTCCATCCATGCCGAGTTAATGTTGGGCAGCATTTCAAAATTATACGGATCGAAATTGGCAATNNTGAACTTCTTTGCCCATATGTTCCGCCTTTTAAAAACCGCTGTTATTTGTACCCTTTCAGGTAGGGTTTATCGCCCTGGAACATTTCGTCGCACATTGCCCGGATTTCATCGATAGTGAGCGTGGCGGCGGTCAGCGGGTCGAGCAGCATCGCCTGGAAGATCTTGTTCTTATCTTTCTCGATAATGCCGCGGACGGCCAGTTCCTGTACCCCGACATTCGCCTGATTTAAAGCAGCGACTTGCGGCGGCAAGCTGCCGATATGGCAGGGGTGCACTCCTTCTTTATCAACCAGGCACGGCACTTCCACGCAGCATCCTTGCGGCAGGTTGGTGATCAGCCCTTCGTTCTTGACGTCTCCGTAGATTACCGCAGGCTTGCC
>PMBW01000272.1 GCA_003153075.1 Dehalococcoidia bacterium
GTGCCGTAGTAAGGAGCAACATCAAATGAGGTGATGACTCCAACGGGTGCGGGTGCGATTCCAAGGTATTGGTTCAGGGTTGACTGCTGGACGGGGGCGACATTGGCTAATCCACCGTAGACAACCCAGACTTCTCCCTGGTTCACCAGGACGACAATACCGCCGTCGGTGCTGAACTTGGGTGAGATTTCCATGCCAACGAAGGCAAATGCGCCGACGTTAATACCGATGGAGGTATAGGATTTGCCGGCATTGCTGGAATAATATAACGATTTAGCGGCATTATCCCAGGCATAGATAGAATTGCCATCCGGGGAGATGGTCACAGCGTTAATGACCGGGCCCGGAATGTACGCATCAGGCGTAGTGCTGGTTAGGGAGGGCGCTACGAATGTAGTATATCTAGTGCCGCCTAAAAGATTACCGATGTTGCTGGGCAGGCTATAGGTAGCGGAAAAGACCATCTGGTTGGTGGCTGCGCTCACACCTGCGGGCGCTGCGGTGATCCCAACCAAAAGGCTGGCCAATGTCGCTACGGTAACGATAATGCCCAGAACTTTTGTTGATAATTTGCTTTTCATCGACTTTTAAACAATCCTCCTAAAAATTACTTAAGTCCGGCATGCCGAAAAGCTTCTGCATGAAAGACAATTATAGACTCGTATTGATTGTAACCCCTTAACGTCTCGCGTCATACGCTGCATTTCCCTTGCGGGTTAGTTCCACCAACATCACCTCCCTCATTTACATAATCTTACTTTCATTATATCACGTGCCCGTGATTTGTCAAGCTAAAGTGAATTCAACTGACGTATTATACCATACCCTGTCAATACCCTTGCAAGCCCTACTTTCGTTGCGTTCAAAAATCCCTCTGGCACTATTTAAGCTAAAAAATACCTAAATATTTCTTCAAGTTTCAGCAGGACCGAAGCGGTCGGATCAATAGTTATAACGAATATCCGGGTATTTAGTTAGTAAATATATTCAAATATATTATTTTGCACAGGATTACAATTACTGTCACCACTATACCACATATTTTTAAGGATTGCACCATTTTATTGGGAGAGCAACTCTTCAGATTCAAAAAAATGTGACTGAACAGGCAGGGACGCCTGTTCTACTATTTTGAGTTGTGAGTATTGAGTTGTGAGTTGCTAGTTAAGCTGAGTGCGAATGCCGCCCCACCCGGAGATTGCTTAGTTCCTCGCAATGACAATTTAGCGGTCATCGTTTATTTTTAAAGGGCAGTCACCTCAGGCAGGGATTGAACTATGCAACTTAACAGACCGTTGTACTTATGCCTGGTTGGTTAGAGCAAAGCTGGAATTAAATATTGTTATTTGTCATTGTCTGTATTGTGATACTCCGGTACTTTTTCGGAGGTCTCCAATGACAAATCAAGGCAGGCCTTACAGCGTTTTCACCATGTAAGCACCGGCGGAGCGATAGCCGAATTCCGCGCGGTAGTATTGCCTGGCGCCGACGCCGCTCAAGATCAGCATTTGCGGCGCTTTAAATTCCTCACGGGCGATGCGTTCCGCTTCTTTTAACAACGCCTTCCCCAAACCCTTATGCTGGGCGGAGTCCGGGCTCTGATTTTTCAGCGGCACTTCGGCGCCGTAGACGTGCAGCTCCCTGATCACGGCGGCGGGCGTCGCATTTTCCAATCCTGCAACCGGAATCGATTCGGACTGGATACGCAGACGCAGTAATCCGAACAGCGTCTCACGCTCGTCTTCAAAAGAGAGGAAGATCTCATTACCGCCGGAAGCAGGATAATCCATACGCTGCAAGGTTGGTTCGCCCATTTTCCAGCCGCCGGCAGCACGGTGTCCGTATTCACGGCAGCGGATGCAGTGACATTCAAGGCCTTTCTCCAGCATCCGTTTTTTTACGGGACCGCGCAGTGAATCCTTGTAGCCTGCGGTGATAAACTTCACCGGGATATCGCGCAGCACGCGGGAGATGCGGACATATTTCGGGACGATCGCTTTGATCTCAGCCACCAGATCGAGCAGTGTACTATTATCATAGGGCTTGTAGCTGCCGTCGAGATACCATTTCTCAAGTTCGGTGCCGGCCACGACCATGGTGGGGTAGATCTTGAGGCCGTCCGGGCGGAAACGCGGGTCTGCAAACAACTGCCGGGACAGCGCCAGATCGTGCTCAGGCGTGGAGCCTGGGAGGCCGGGCATCCAGTGGTAATGCACCTTGAAGCCGTACTTTTTCAGCAGCGCCGTGGCTTTGACCACGTCTGCAACGGCGTGTCCGCGGTGTACCAGCCGGTAGATCTCATCGTCCAAAGTTTGCACGCCCATTTCCACGCGGGTGGCGCCGAATTCCAGCATGCGTTTCACTTCATCTTCGCCGCAAAAATCGGGGCGCGTTTCCACGCACAAACCAACGCAGCGGCAGGCGGCGTTTTCGTTGCGCTGTTTAGCCTCGGCGAGGGAAGCGGAGACAGCGCCGTTGAGCGCATCATAACAGTCTTTTATGAATTGATATTGATACTCCACCGGCGTCGAGAGAAAAGTGCCGCCCATAATGATCAGTTCAATTTTATCGGTAGGGTGCCCCATGTCTGCCATGCTGTCCAGCCTGACGCGGATCTGTTTGACAGCATCGAATGCGCATTCGATCCCGCGGAGCACTGCCGGCGATTCGGGGGTGTAGCTCTGCGGCATGTTAGCGAAAGTGGGACAATACACGCAGCGGCCCGGACAGGGCATTGGCGTGGTCATCACCGCGACGGGTGTGACGCCGGAGATGGTGCGCGTCGATTTTCGCTGGGCAGCCGGTTCTTTCTTCATGGTTAACTTAAGTGTAACAAACTCAGCCCGCACGAACAAATGGGCAGCGTCTTGAGTTATGGGTTTTTTCGTCTTCGGACTCAATAATGAGTTGCCAGTTGTGAGTGAGTAGTGAGAAAGCAGGGGGACTGGATACTTCGCAAATTGATCGTAGAAAATAACAAAAAGGACGGCCCAATATGAGAACCAGATAACAAATTATAAACAAGATTCAATTCTCAAATATCAAAAGACAATATTAAATGGTAAAGATTAACGTGAAGAACCAACATTTATTATAGATATTACGGCGGGTATTGGGGTAATCTCACAATGGTTGAGCATGCGGATTTTGGTATTTGTTATTTGGAGTTTATTCCCGGTGTGCTACACTGATACCAATGGCAGATAATTTGAGAGAAGTATTTAATCAAATCGCGCCGGCTTGGTACAATTACCGCCACCGCACTATTTTCCGCGCGGAGCTGGAAGAGCTAGCCAACTCATGGCAGTCGGGTAAACTGCTTAACCTCGGCTGCGGACACGGCGCTGATTTTCTGCCATTTACGCGGAAGTTCGAGCTTTACGGAATCGATTTTTCCGATGGAATGCTCAAAATGGCCCGCAAATACGCCCTCAAGCACAATTTCGAAGTAAATCTAACCGCGGCGGATTTTTGTCATCTTCCTTATAATAATGAAGCCTTCGCATTTGTTATCGCTGTGGCCGCTTTACACCATTTGAAAAAAGCGCAGCAGCCGGAGGCTTTCCAGGAATTAAAACGGGTACTAAAACCCGGCGGCGCAGCTTTCATCACAGTCTGGAACCGCCGGCAGCCGCGTTTCTGGTTCAAAGGGAAAGAAATGATGGCGCCCTGGAAAGCCCGGGATAAAACCCTTTACCGTTACTATTATCTGTTTACCTACGGCGAACTGAAAAAGTCAGCGGAAAAAGCAGGCCTGACCGTTACTAAAATATTTCCGGAGAGCACCTACCGGTTTCCGGTTAAGGCCTTTTCGCGCAATATCTGCCTGCTGGTAAAGAAAAACTGATAATGCGAGCTGTCCGGGCGGTAAAATAATGATATACTCTATATATATTTGACAAAATCAGCGATAAGAATTACTATGCGATTTACGAAGTAGTAATAATTTATCTTGCAGGAGGTATTACCGAAGCATGTTAACCAAAATCAAGTGTTCAAAATGCGGCGCTGATAACACGTTCTCCCTGTCCGATCCGATGTACGTAGGGCCGTTCAAATGCTACAAATGTCACACGACCTTTAAAATCACGATGGAGCATAATGTCCTGAAGTCCTGTGAACCGCTTGACCCCCAGGAATTGGCAAAAATGGAAGAAATCCAGGCCATGAAAGATAAATTCAGACGGGGCGGCGCATAACCGGCTTATCATGACTGCAGTATTTGGGATGTAAAAGGAGCCTGCTATGCCGTTTGTTACTGTGGAAATGTGGGACGGGCGCACCGTCGAGCAGAAGAAAATTGTAGTGGAAGGGATTACCGCGACGTTCGTGAAGATCGGCGTCCCGGCCGAAGCTGTCCACATCGCGATTCACGACATCCCCAAACATAATTGGGCGGACGGCGGTAAACTGGCTTCCGAACCTAAGTCCCCGTAATAGTTCTTCTATATAAATATTAGATCAGATTAATTCATCAGGGGTGGTACAGTGCAACCTGGCAGTTGGATATTATTAGCGATAATCGCGATGCTATTGATCCTTTTTACTTTGATGAGGAGAAAGGGCGGCGCCGCCAAATACCCTGAAGTCGTCCAGAGTATACTGTTTGATATTAAAATCAATCAGGCGCTGGCAGCTAATTTCCTGATCATCGAAAAACCCCGCCGGTTCGAGAATGCGAACTGGATGATGAATAAGGACAAGATCAGCTTCCTCGGCGAGACCGTAAAAGACATGCTCAAAGAGGTTTTCATACTGGTAGAAGATTATAACAAGCAGATAAAAGCCGCCAAAAAAGCCAAATCCGACAGCTACAAATCAATTGACATGACCAGATTTAAAGAATTGCTGGAAAAGTGCCGGCAGGAACTGGAAGACTGGATGGTACAGAAAACCGGCGCNNCAACTAATTATTTTACTTTGACTCCAACCTCGTTATGGAGCGCTCCGAATTTCTGATAGTAGGCTTCTTTCACCTGGGTAAATTTTTCCTTAAATGAAGGTGAACCGATATACTCGGTGGACATGATGACCGCATCCTCTTTGTTATCCAGATAATAGGCTTTACGCACGCCCAGTTTATCAAAGCCGAATTTGTAATAAAGATTCTGCGCGACCACGTTTGAGACACGCGCTTCCAGTGTGACAATGCGCGCCTGTTTGGCAATTGCCAGCTCGATTAGTGCGATCATCAGCGCTTGCCCGATTCCCTGACGGCGGTTTTCTTTGCGTGAAGCAATGCTGGTGACGTGGGCTTCATCGGCCATCAGCCACATTCCCGCGAACCCCAAAATTTCAATGTCTTCCTGCGGCTCGACAGGCGGGGGTTGATTGCCGGCAAAAAACCGGCGCACCCTGTCAAGAATCCCCATTTGCTGAACTTTACCAGGATTTTTTAACGTAGGTTGCGGATCAATATCCTTAGGCTCACAGGCGATAATGTAATAGGCCAGGCCGTTTTCCAGCTCACGCGGAAAATTAGTCGGCGGCCATTCCGTCGGAAAGGCATCGCGGTCAATTGCGGTGACCTGCGGGATGTCCTGCCGGCGCATAAAACGTATAGTCAGGGGCATATTTTCCTCTAATTCTCTGTATTCTATCATATCAAAATATTGCTTGCCATAATCATGTGAGCGTAATAGCCAGTAGTTTTGAGGCTGTTTGCAGCGTGAAACCTATCTTTTTTTGTTATGCTTCGTTAAGGTATATTACTGAATGTACAATTAGCCGTGAGAAACCGCAGGGCTTATTTAGATTGTAAGGTTTTTTTGAAATAGAAAATGTAAGTGAGATGATAAATTGCAGTTTCAATTGGCAGACATCCCGATGTTTGTCCAGCCATAGATAGGTTACACAATACCATTTTCGTTTTCAGTCAAAAGTAGTTAATCAAGAATTTTGAAGATTATTTCATCATTGATTCGATAATCTTCACTGTTTCTGTTCTGTCATATCCGCTAATATCAACGTTATAAGTAATATTATCTTTATTCCAAGAATAGATTAATCTAGTTAATGAAATGTTTTGCCCGTTTGTGTCCAACCTATAGTCTCGAGTTTGTTCTTCCAATACGTTATTCCCTAATATTTTCAAATATTTATATTCCATTTCCTCATTAGGTTGCCACTGAATTGGAGAGTTAGTCTCTTCAATAATTATAGAACCTGAAGTGTCTAAACAAGAGTAATTCATCCGAATTACTACATTGGTTGGTATTTTGTCATCAGCATCAACAAATATATAGGGAGGATAAGGAATAACATCAGGTGGTAAATAAATAGGTTAAACAATAGAAAAGGGGGTGCCCTTTTGAGCTCTTTTGATATCGTAAGTCTGAAAATTGTTGGAATCCCCATATGTAAATTTACTCGGATTGAGTTCAATGGCTTTATCAACATCCAAGGCTGAAAGATCATATTTCCTTACACAATCATAACATTCAGATCGACTCAAATATGCAGAATCAGAATTGGGGTCAATGCGGATCACTTGAGTAAAATCAGCGATAGCCATCTCATATTGTTGTAGTCGCTTGTAAACAAGTCCACGATTGATATAAGCGTCTTTGTATTCATGGTTAAGGTCTATTGCTGTACTAAATACTTCAATAGCTTGGTCATACTGCTTATTACGGTAGAGTTCTATTCCTTGTTTGTTATATTTAGAAGCTTGTGAAACACACCCAACAAGAAACGCTGAGCTTAAAAATAACAAGAATGAAACGAATGAAATAAAAAGGAGTGTTTTTAAATTAAATCTCATGTGTATACACCAAATTTATATCGCAGTTGACAACAACGATACTGGAAACAAGGTCTTGTCCAAACACGCTTCATTCGTATTATAACGTAAAATAACGGTGGTTAACTCTAAAATAAATATGACCCTATTATGTACATAATGTTAAAATAAAGTCAAGATAAGAATAATACTGTAAGTAACGTCAATCTCATGATGAATGATACAGAACGGTTTGGGGATTCAATTGGATATATATACATCCCCTTAATTGATATCTGAGAGCTTCATCGGGTAGTTGAGTATATTATTGAGTTTTCAAAAGGTTGTGAAACTATAAGCAGAAGGAAGACGGGAATCCAGAGCCCACGTAAAGTTGGTAGGGGAGTGGGCCAAGATGAGCAAAATAACAACGTCGTGTTGGAAGCCGGTTTATCCTTTCGCCCAAGTTGGC
>PMBW01000327.1:0-8763 GCA_003153075.1 Dehalococcoidia bacterium
GTCCAACTGAGCTATAGGGGCACGCTTCCCAGATATTAATTATAGTACGTTGTCTACCCTCGCGTAAACCAAAGTAAAGCATACCTTATAAATCAGAGTATTTCAAGACAAATCAGGATTTATATGGATGTAACTGAATAATCTGAGAACAATTACTACATTATGTAAATAATACCGACCTTGTCCCTTAAGCCTGTTCAGTTGAACGTAATATGCTATACTATCTTAAATATCGTATAGAGGTGATTGTCATGCCCTGCCGCCTGTATGTTGCCATTTCCGGCGAAGACAAGATTCTGACTTTTGCAATTAACTCCAAAACGGGAAAACTCACATCACAAGGTAAAACGCCGGTGACCGGCCGCCCGGCAACAATGGCGATCTCCCCTGATCAGCAATTGGTATATATAGGGCGTAAAGACGCCCACTCAATCTCCGCTTGCCGCAAAATTCAGAAAACCGGCGAACTCGTGCTTGTCAGCACTGTGCCGGTCGAATTCGAACCGGATTACCTGGCCACCGACCGCAACGGCAGATTCCTGTTTTCGACATACTTCTTTATCGGTAAAGTCGCCATCCACGCGATAGATAGCACCGGTAATATTATATTTTCGCCGGTGCAGTGGATCGATACCGTCAGAGGCGTACACTCCGTGCAGGCTGACCCTTCAAACCGATTTGTGTTCATGCCGCACACTGCCGGTAAAGGCCCCAATATAATTCTGCAATTCCGTTTCGATGCAACGACCGGACGCCTGACACCAAACACCCCGGACAGATTGAAACCGGATGAAGGTGTCGGGCCGCGGCACTGCTGTTTTCACCCGAAATTGGATATCTTTTACTGCAGCAATGAGTCGGGGAGCAGCGTTTCAACGTATCGCATAGACCCCGTTGCCGGGACTTTAACCTCACTGCAAACCGTCTCCACATTGCCTGATGGTTATCAGCAGAAAAACGCCTGCGCGGATATTCAGATCTCACCCTCCGGTGAGTTCCTGTATGTCTCCAACCGCGGCCATAACAGCCTTGCTGGTTTTATTGTCGATAAAACCACCGGACGATTGACTTCAATCGGGCACGTGGGCACTGAGCCGGAAGTCCGGTCGTTCGGACTGACGCCGGACGGCAATTTCTTATATGCCGCAGGGCTGGAATCCGGGCGGCTGGCATCCTATCGCGTCAACCGGGAAACGGGCATTTTAACACCGCTGGAGACGCAATTTATCGGCAAAGAATCATGGGGGGTATTAGTCACCAGCTAAAAGTAAAAACAACTCACTGCCTTTGAATTGCTATTACTTAGAAATGAATTGGTTGGGCGAAGCAGGAAATCCAGTGTCGTCGGCTAAGCGCAGAATACCATTAAATAAAATAGCTGGAGCCCGATCAAATAAACCTGAATAAGACAGAAATCGCCCCACCGTCACCATTTATTCTGATGGACCCTCTCTGCATTAAACCGGTTGGACGGAGGCTTCTTTTCTGCCGGATGCCCGACAACGATGATGCACAACGGCATAATATGCGCCGGTAAACCGAGCAGCTTGCGGACGCCGTTTATCCGCTCTTCGAGCGGATAAACTCCCAGCCACACCGCGCCCAGCCCCAAAGCATGCGCTGCCACCAGCAGATTCTCGGTTGCTGCCGAACAATCCTGTACCCACACACCCTTGCCTTTTTCCAATTGCAGGTCTCCGCAGATAATTATTGCCAGCGGGGCCTCCTTTATCATGTTCGAATATGGGTGGAACTTCGGTATGTCATCCAAGGTCTCACGCCCGGTCACCACGACGAATTGCCAGGGTTGCCCGTTGGATGATGAAGGGGCGCTCATCGCCGCTTTCAATAATTCATGTATTTCGCCATCGCTAATTAAGGCCGTGGTATATTTCCTGATACTCCGCCGGGAAAGAATTGCTTCCATCGCATCCATGTCTTGTTCCTCCTTGGGTATATCCGTTTTGTACATAGTATACCCCAAATCCGCAAGACGCCTGAAGGTCATAAGAGGACAAAAAGGGGAGACAATTAGCCGGATGATGAGGTTTTAACAAGGTATCAAAGCATGATCCGGCTTTATCAGGACAGATAGGTTTAACTATTCCGCAGCTCCAAAGTACGAACCGCGCGCGGGCTTGCGCATCAGCCCGGACAAAATATCGTCTTCAAACCCGGCTCTAGTCTAAAATTCCCCCTTGTAAACAGTACTAACGTGTAATAGCCAGGTGAGCGAACAAAGTATATAGTTAAGTATGTTCATACCGTATTGTAGAAGCAATTGATTTTCTTTACCTTCATAATCGGACATGGACGCGCAAGAGTTAGTCGGCTTGCAGGCAGAAGATAATACCGGTTCCACGATTTTACTTCGCCGGTGGAGAAACAAGGAGTGAGCCTGACATGATGCGTGAAAAAGTAACAATTCTGGCAATCGACGATGATGCCTCGATTTTGTATCTGTTAAAAAGGTCCCTGGAAGCTGATTCCTACGATGTTCTGATTGCCGGCGACGGCCAGACCGGGTTGGATCTTTTTGCCCGTGAATCCCCCAACCTGATTATTTTGGATATTACGATGCCGGAGATGGATGGATATACCGTCTGCCGTCGTATCCGGGAAGTATCGCAGGTGCCGGTCATTATTATCACCGCCAGGGGGCAGGAAGATGACAAGATCACCGGTTTTGAATGCGGCGCTGACGATTATCTTACCAAACCTTTCTCCATCCGGGAACTAAAGGCCAGGGTCAAATCGGTGCTAAGGCGCAGTCAAGTTATTGAAGTGCAAACCGCAGAACCCAATTTCAGCAGCGGCGACCTGGAGATCGACTTCGCAAAAAGAAGCGTGACCATCGCCGGAAACCCCATCAATTTAACCCCGATCGAATATAAACTGCTGAAAGAGTTCGTACTTAACCGAGGCAAGGCGCTCACCCATAGTTATTTACTACAGAAAGTGTGGGGGCCCGAATACCTCAACGAAACCGAATACTTGCATGTCTTTATCGGACGGCTGCGCAATAAGCTGCGTATTGATACCAGCAACCAAAAATACGTCATGACGTTACCCGGCGTCGGATATCAATTTCGCGAATACGCGCCGGTTTAAAACTCAAATAGCGCATCAGTAAAATTTTTAAAGGGCGGCCTGAACAAGCCGCCCTTTTTTTGTGTCACTGTGGTATCGGCCACATATCTTAGTCCCGAAAGAGACAATACACGTACCAGACTTGAGTTACAATGCCCCTTTAGCTTCTCCGGAGGGATGGGTCGTCGTGGAATTATAAACCCTGAAAAGCAGTAATTTACTCCAGGTAACCGGATTGGTATTACGCATACAATCCATTACCTCATTTGTAAATTAGTATTATTTCCGTTATTATTCAAACAACTTACTTCATTTCTAATAATTATTTAGAATTTGTTTAGTCGGCAACTATCATTGTTTAGGGCTTGTTTACACCTCGTGCCCTAGAATGATATCAGTCTGCAATTCTGCGATTGACAGACCAGTAATAAATAGAAGAAAAATTAATGAAAAGCCTGAAAAAATCACTTGTTAGGCTAATAGGTGTTTTTGTCCTGTTAACATTCGCGATAATAGGCTTGTTTACTTTAACCGGCAACAGTACTTTCGCGATGTCCGACGGCGGTCAACCCAGGCTCAATATCTGCAATGATAACGGTTATCCTTCTCAAATGCCCGTTGCCCTGCCCGGCGCCAGCGGGTGTATCAACAAGCAAATCACTAATGTCGGCAGCCACAGCGGTAATCTATCCATCCGTTTTTCTGCGGTGACAAATACGCCGGGAATCGATGGCAAAGGGGATCTGGGCGCAAGCACTGAAGTTACGGCTTACCTTGATGTGAATTCAAACGGGATATGGGATGCCGGCGATATAGGACTCAATGCAGACGGGACTACTTATACTTGCGAGACACCCCTGGGATACGACAAATTGAACAATTACAGCTGCGTCATGTGGACTGCGGTGCAGTCATTAAAACCATCGGCAGCATCTACCCTGATCATTAATTGGCGTGTTCCGGTTACGGTCGGAAATGAGATCCAGGGTGATAACGTCACCTTCAATAATACTTTTGTTCTGGAAGACCAGATCCGGTAAAGCACCAACGGTAATCTCATCCTGACTTCAGGGAAAAATCACGATCAATTATTCTTCAACGCCAACTTTCACAAATGTATCCGGTGAATTCTGGTTATTATATTCAGTCTGAATCCAGCCCGCGCTGCGTGCCGTCATTGAAACGCGGGTTTCATCAATAATACCGTTAAAATAGTTGCCTGAATTGTACTCCGCAATCGTCAGCGGATCGGCGGTCCCCCCCAATTGGATATCGGGATATGATGATAAAGTTAAAGCCCCCAGGGAGACGCCGTTTTTATATACAGTCACCGCACTTCCTCCGGACCACACCATTTCAATATGGTACCATGTATTAGCCTGTAAACCGGCTCCGCTGGTGACGGCCGTACCCGAACTGGCCCCCACACCAATCTCCGGACCACTTAAATACAATCGATATTCCTGATTCGCACCATATGTGAACAAGCCCAGGAAACTATTGGTTGGTTCCCATTTAGCGATTATGTCGTGTGTTCCGGAATTTGAACGGGTGTTGATCCATGCAGACAACGTTACCGCCGTGCCGATGCTTAAACTGTTTGAATCAGCTACCGTAACGCAATCATCGGTTCCTTCAAAGTCAATACTCCCGTCGATTTTACCACCGGTTACCTGATCACCGGAAGTCATGCCCCCGGCCGTGGTGCCGTTATTGGTATTAGTTGTAGAATCATGGATCTGCGGCGCGGTCCCGGCCGGATTTTCCTTCATATGCCAAACTGCCTTGGTGTTAGTATCCCAGACTCCTGTAGCACTCCATTGGTCGGAACAGCTTGCATTTCCATAATAAACATAAATAACTGTATCTGCTGTATTAGAAAGAGCGTCGATCATGACCCAGGCAATCAGTTCCCCGGTTGCGGGATTGTATTTCTCTATTTCGTGGTTCAATTTAACCATTCCATCGGCAGCAGTAAAGACAAAATCCCCGCCGTCCGCCTGTCCGCCGTGATATTCAGGATGCCCGGCAGCGGGCATTGCCCAATTCGGATCGGTACGGCTGATCAGCACGGTGAAACCGGATTGAACGGCGCCGATCACTTTGGTGTGATCGATGGTAATAGCTTTACGGTAATGCCAGGCCAGATTATACCAGTTTGTTTTCACCTGAATCGTATTATTCGTGGATGTTTCCGTATCAGCGAATCTGGCTGCCGTCACGCCGATGTTCCCCAGTAACAATACAACAACTAACGCAACGATTCCCCAGAGCCTGGCTCTCAAAGCTCCGCTGATTTGCTGCTTCGAGCGCTTCATTATCAGGATAACGGCGATGATCACCGCTGCGCATAACAGCAATAAACCCGCCAGCAGAAACTTATTATTCATTCACACCGCTCATTGATTCAGAGTAAAAGTGACGGTAATTGTGATGCCGTCACCCTGGAAATCGTTACTGATACCGTCCCGTAAAATAACCGTGATATCGAAAGGTTTGCTGGTACCGGCATTCAATCCGGCCAGTCCGGTCAACTTACTCCCATTGGTAGTTAGATCCTGCACATCGATGTAACCGTTTCCGTTAGTATCGGTGAGTGTAGATAAAAGGCTTGGTAGTGTTGTGCCGCAGGTTAACGTTGTTACCTGCATTACCTGGGCCACCTGGTCGGCGGTCATATTAGCAGTCCCATTCTGGTTTGCGTTGTCATTCTCCTGATAAGCGAAAGAGATGTTCAACGTCGCGCCGTTCACCGTCCCGCTGTTGCTCAACTGGATAGTCGTGCCCGAAACGGAATTGTTCGGTTTTAAACTCATGTTAGTGAGTGTCGCGCTCACACCGTTGGTTGTGTTGGTTTTCAGGTCGAGTGTGCCGCCGATAAGCGAGTTATATGGGCTGGATTCATTGTCACTGAACTTGGCGAACGTCTGACTGCTGACCACACCCAACAAGATCAAAGCCCCGGCTACCAGCACTATTATTTTTTTCCCCATTGTTCTCTCGCCCGCTCCATTCCCGGTTACAGGCTGAGGGCTTAAGCCCTCAGCCTGGTATTAAAAATCCCTCACGTACATAACCTGGTTTCAACGGATACTGATTTTCAGCAGGATTATTTCTTTAACATCGCCGTTCATTACGGCAGCTGGGCTAAAACGAATGTAAATGTCATTGTGGCGGACCCGCCCTGAATTGCGTTGGTAGCAGTAGTAGGAACTTCCCAGTTAACTGCGAATTTATCGCTTTCGGCGGTTGCCATGTTGGCGATAATGGTCGGCCAGCTTTTGCCGTCATAGGCGCTCATAGCTACCTGGGAAAGGGGTGTTCCAACAGCCCATACATAAGTAGAACCATCTGATTTCAGGCCGATATCACCGGCGTTCCAGGTGCCGCTGCCGTCTTTATCGATATACAGGGCAACTGTAGCTACATCCTTGAGGGTATTAGTAGGAATTCCCAGATCGGCATCGGCCGGAACCGGAGGTAATCCGGCTAAACCGGTAACCACGGCTGTCATGCTCAGTTTACCGGGCAATGTGCCTTTGTTTAATAAAATGCTTGAAGCAGCGGCTTGATTGAGGTCGTTATTATCGCCGGGTTTCACATTGCTGGCGCTAAATGTCGCCACGGCAGTATTACCGCCATTGATATTCAGATCAAGGGTGCCGGCGATTAAAGTATTGTTTGCAGAGGTTTCGGTATCGCTGAAGAGTGCCCAGGTGGCTCCGCCCACCAGGCCGATGATAAGTAATGCTGCGATTGACAGACCAATAATTTTCTTCACTGTTCTCCTCGTTTCTTTTAGAAATAAAATAAAAAATAGCTACCGTGTGTATTACATTATCTCGCTGATTCAGTATCCTCCTTTAATTTTCGGTTGTTTCTGACGTTCATGCTTCAGGTCGATGTCCCACCAATCTCAGGTTTTCAATGTGGGGCACCGTCGTGAGGAGTTGGTTCCGCTGGCGAATGACCGGCTGTAAGCTTTTTTCTCTGGGGGTTGGGTTTAAGTGCTTCCTTGATAATATCTTTGATGATCAGGCCAAAAAGTATTAAGGCGGGTATTACTATAACCAGGAACCAACCGAGTTTCGTGCGGATAAAATAGGTCAGGTACCCGATGTACGGGATTCTAAACAGATAGACACCTTTTACCGCAGTAACAGCGACAGGGCGGGGATCAGGATCTTCGTTCGCGTCCCCTTTGGTTGTTAAAGAATCGCCCTGGATCGAAACGATACGGTGCGTGGTTAACGCTTTACCGTCCTGGAAGGACACAACCGTGCCGGTCTTGAGATCACTACCGGAAGTACCCCTGAACGGTGCCGTAATAATGGTATCCCCCACATTTATCTTCGGTTCCATACTGCCGCTTCGTACGATATAAATGCCGAAACCAAAAATAAAGTGTAATAGACACAGCACACCGATAAAGACGATGAGCGAAATACCGATTACCTGACCGGCTAATTTTACTTTTTTGCCTAAATAATTCCTAAACATTTCTATTCATATTATCAAGGGCGGTTTGACTAAGTAATCACCCGAAAGTACAGAATTGTTCAATCAATCGGATTAGCTGTCAGCGATGGTACTGGATTAAAACAGTACTAAGGTAATGGTATGTTTACCCTATATGAATTAAACAGACTGGCATCATATTGCTTTTTCTTTATCTTTGTAATATACACATAAGAAGAAAGTACTGATACCCCTTGCCGCACATAAAGACCGGACCACCCTTTTTAACACATTGCCTTATTTTCAACCATTAAATAAACAGGCACTTTTGTTGCCTGTTCAAAAAGGGGAAAGAATAAAAATAGGTACAAACCGGATTTATATTTAATGAAAGGTAAAGGATATTCTAAGAGGAGCCCGCCTCAGCAGGAAAAGCTTGTTCGAAGGAAACACAGCAGGATTAAGACAAAATTGTTGTTGTATTTAATATTTGGGATTTGTTTGTAAATTGATCATTGAAATTTGTTTCGTATTCCGATATTAGAGTTTACCGTTGGTTCCGCTTATGCGTATTTCACTATCAATAATAACCAGCAAATACCCACCACCAGGATCATTGCCGGTAAAGCATATTTCAGATACCTGCCCCAGGAAATGGGATAACCTTCTTTTTCCGCGATAGCCATCCCCACTACATTAGCGGAAGCCCCGATGGGCGTGCCGTTCCCGCCGATATCCGTTCCCAGCGCTAATGTCCATGCCAGCGGCGGCAGGGGCATGCCGGCTGCCGCCAGCCCTCTAATTACCGGTATCATCGTCGCCGCAAAGGGGATATTATCCACCACAGCAGATGCAAAAGCGGAAACCCACAGGATAATTGTTATCACCGCCGCCAGGCTTCCGCCGGAAATCATTTTAATAAAATCTGCCAGGGTCTGCAGCGCGCCGGTCTGTTCCAGTCCGGATACGCAAATGAACAATCCGAAGAAAAACACCAGCGTCCGCCAATCAACCTTCCTTATTATATAAAGGGCATCATTATAACCAAAAAGCAGTGTCAGCCCAGCAGCGATGACGCCGATGGATGCCACCGAAATACCCGTCTGCGCATGGGTGATCAGCAATACTATCACCAGCAGAAAAACGCCGATATTGATAAAAAATAATCCCTTTTTAGTAATCGCTGAGTTTGCTTGCGGAAACGCAGCCGGATCG
>PMBW01000327.1:8831-16839 GCA_003153075.1 Dehalococcoidia bacterium
GCGAAGATCTCGGCGATGATGATCGGCACCGGGTCGAATTTCAGTAATCGCGCCAGTTCGATTGTTACCATAGCGAAAAACAAGAGAACAGTGATACTGTCGATGAACATCGCCAGGAAACCGGCCAGTAAAGTAAAAACTACCAGGATCGCTGCTACTTTGTATTTTACTAACCTGGCGGCATACAAACAAAGCCAGCGGAAAAACCCGACCTTCCCCAACCCCTCCACCATTATCATCATCCCGCCGATAAAGATGATCGTTTGCCAGTTTACTCCTGCTGACTCCAGCGGTTCGTGACCGGGCAGCCAGAAGGCCGGCCGTCCGATCTGCCCGAAGTTCAAAACATGTAATACGGTAGCAGGGCTCTTCATTATAATAAGGAAGACAATAATAATTGTTAACGCCCCCCCCGCCAGCGCCGGCACGTAACGGGGAAATTTATTGATAATGATCACGGCAAACATTAAAAGGAATATGACCACCGCGCAGACCTGGGCCAGAACCGGCATAAAATTTACCTCAAACAGATTTTATTAATTAAACGCCGCTAAAGGACAAACACTTGAAAACATGAAGCGTATATTTATTTATAAACAATCGATTTACCATTTTAATATGAATGTGCGTACAAAGTCCACGTTAGTTAATTCTGTGACACTGCGAATTATCTAGTTTTAGAGTTCCTTATTTTTGCCAAAAGTGAAACCTGATTATTTAACCGCAACTCACTACTCATTACTGATAACTTGAAACCCTCCTTGTTATTTCTTTTGCTTATCATTAAAATTATCTCAACGTCATCCAGTCTTCACTATTTAAACTGACAACGGGAGGCACTAATGCAGAAAATATCTCAGAACGTTTATGCCGAAACTAATTTCAACGGTTGTAATCCCGGATTTGTCGTCACCGCCGGCGGGGTTGTGATGATCGATACACCCCAGGTCCCCTCCGATGCTGTGAAATGGCGCGAAACCATCGCCAAATTCGGCACGGTTCGCTACATTATTAACAATGAACCGCACGGCGACCACGTCAGCGGAAATTACTTTTTCAAGGGCGTTGTCATCGCCCACGAAGGCACCCGGCGGGCAATCCTCAGTTACTCAGCTGCGGACGCCAAAGAAAGATATAAAAAGACATCGCCGGCGGATTATGCCCTGATGAAAAGCTTTAAATACCGCGCCCCCGCCATCACTTTTACCGGAGAAATCACCATCCACCTGGGCGACCATACTATCCGGATCATGCATCTCCCCGGACATACCCCTTTTCAATTGGCTGTCTTTATCCCGGAGGAGAAAGTCCTCTTTACCGCGGATAATGTGCTTTATAAAGTCCCCATGTACTTCCAGCACGCCGAACCGTTTGCATGGATCGAGTCGCTGAAAAAACTGGCGGATCTGGACGCCGAAGTAATTGTTCCCGGTCACGGTGAAATTTGCACCCCGGCCTATCTCCCCGAAATGATCGCCCGCGTGCAGGAATGGATCGATGCGGTGGACGTTCTTGTCAGGAAGGGTATGACACTCCCGGAAATTGAAAAGAATTTTACTTTCCGCGACCGCTGTGCGCCCCAACCCGGCAGGGAAGCGACCGCCCCCATGTTGTTAAAAGCAAATATTACCCGGCTTTATGAGGTCCTGAAAAACAACCAAAAATAAATTTGTATTGAAAATAAGTCAGGTACGTTTATTTAAGTATTAACAAACAACCAACGACCCTCATCCATCTTCTCCCGTTAAGGAGAAGGAGATAAACGAGAGGGAGTGCTTTTGCACTCCCTCTTCTGAATTTTTTACTTAGACCCAACCTGTAAATTTTTAAATATTTTGTGACGCACGGCAAAGGAAAAAGAATAAAGATATCGGACATTGTGGAGTTACTGCACAGTAAAAGTGTTAACATGCCGCAGTAATTTGACCTGACTTCTGATTATTCGAAAGAGATAATAAAAACAATAGCGAAGCCGCTGCGGGAGTTTTCCGGCAGCGGCTTATTTTTATGGGTGGGGATTTATTTTAAACAGTTCGAAGTAGGCTTCAAACCACTTCTTCTTAATTTCGTCATTCCAGGCCGGGTCGAAATGGGGAAACTTGTCAGCCAGCATTTGATGCCAGGGCAATAATTCCGGAATTCTACTTTCTTTAATTGGTACGACAAAATTCTCATTTGTCCTGGTGCCAACTTTCTTTATGGCATTTTTAGTGCCAGAATTAGTATGTGGCACTTTTCTTTTTTTGGTAATATGCGGGGATAATGGTATGCCGGCATCCTTGGAAAATTCCGTAAAGAACTTAATGCACTTGCGGCAGACATCACTCTTCATCTTATAGGTATTCAGGAAAACATCTTCCAGTTCGGCGTAGCTGGCGTTCTGCGTATCTACCGTGCCCTTTAAAGCGAAGGCATAGGCCTCGTCGGCAACCTGTCGCATTAATACCGATCGGTGCTCTCCGGTCGTGGCTGTCACCAGTAACTTAAGGCGCGGCATCGGCCTGCCATTTTCGTCGATCAGATTTAAAAACCGCATCGCCGACATCAATTGCGTGCCGGTGCTGCCCGAAAACATTTCTCCCCAATAGCTTCGGTCGATGCGCGTAGGCAGCGGCGGCTCCTGCAATTTAGTCATGAAACTATCGAAGGTTTTATACGAAACATAAGGCGGTGAATGCTTCCGTCCATCGTCCACTGTCATAGTGCCACCTCGCTTGGTGTTTTTATTATATGCCAGCAGTTTTTGCTTTTCAATAGTTTTTTGGAACTATATAGGACTAAAATAATTCCGCAATAATTCCGTATAAGGACAAAATGGAAACAGTAAGGACAATCTTTGCGAGTATGTTTTGGTACGTTTAATATTGTATATAACAGTATTATCCAGGAACGTATTTAGGGGGGAATACAGAAATGGAAACAACTATTGAGTACGAAAACATCACTACCGGCGTCTGCAATCTTAACCTCAGCGCTTCAGGCGAAACTTCTACGTTGAACGCCTGTGATTCACCCAGCGGGTTCTTGGCAGAACTCTACCTGGGGCCTCGGGTCGAAACCCACAGTAATCTGATGAACAGCAAATGGCACATTCATTACCGCGAATAAATTATACATATTATATTAGGAGGAAACAATATTAATATGAAGAGAACAAGAATTTCGGCCATAGACGTTGGAACAACCAAAGTATGCTCAGTCATGGGCGATATCGATGAGAAGAACAACGTCCGTATCCTGGGTGTCGGTGTCTCCGCTTCCCAGGGACTCACCAAAGGAATGGTAGTCAACCTCAACGAAGCCCGCGAATCGATCCGCGAGTCAGTACACAAGGCAGAACGCACTGCCGGCTACAAAATGGAATCAGCTTGTGTCGGTGTCACCGGTAGACACATCACCTCTGTCAACAATAAGGGCGCTGTAGCTATCTCACGTGGTGACCGTCTGGTGCGTCCCGAAGACTTAAAGAGAGTGCTGGAAGTAGCCCGCTCCGTAGAAGTCCCCACTGACCAGAAAGTATTACATGTCATTCCCCGTGCCTATACCGTTGATGGACAAAATGGCGTCAAGAACCCCGTTGGGATGCATGGCTTCCGCCTGGATGTCGAAACTCACATCATCACGGCAGCCGCTACCTCGGTTCAGAACCTGACCAAGTGCATCCGTGGCATAGGCATTGAGATTGATGACCTTATCCTGGAGCCGTTAGCTGCCGCAGAAGCGGTACTGGAACCGGAAGAAAGACTGGACGGCGTCATGATGGCTGACATCGGCGGCAGTACCACCGATATCGCTGTCTTCAAAGACAATTCAGTTTGCTTTACCTCCGTCCTGCCCATCGGCGGTTATCAGATTTCCCGTGATATCTCCATCGGCCTGGGGCTTACCTTTGAAGCCGCCGAAGAGTTAAAGAAGAAATTCGGGGATGTTTCCCCCTGGCACGGCGAAGAACCCGAACAGGACAGAGAACTCACATTAGGGCAGCACAGCGTTTCATCTCATGACCTGAGCGAAATCATCCGTGCCCGTGTTGAAGAACTCGTCCGCCTGATCGTCATGGAATTACCGGATAAAGATTATGCTCACTTTATTCCCTCCGGGTTGGTCCTGACCGGCGGCGGCGCCAACCTCGGCGGTCTGGCCGAATTATCTCATGATATCGTGCGCTTCCCCGTCAGAATCGGTATTCCCCCGGCTCTGCCTGGTGTTTCCGATGCCCTTTGTGACCCCGCTTACGCCACCAGTCTCGGCTTAATGCTCTGGAGATCCAGAAATTCCAGCGCTCAGACCCCGCAGGCTAAGGGCGGTATCCGCGGATTCGTTTCACCGGTTCTTAGAATGTTCCGGCAATAAAGCAGGACTATAAGGTAAGAGATAAGGAGCGCCTACTATGTCAAAATCGAATTTCGTCCCGGTTGGGGCAAACATCAAGGTTGTCGGTCTCGGCGGAGCCGGTTGTAATGCAATTACACGTATGGTCCGCGAACAGATCCGCGGCGTTGAATTTATCGCGATGAATACTGACGCCCAGCAGTTATCCTACACTGAAGCAGGCCTCCGTTTACAACTGGGCGAACGCCTTACCCGCGGTATGGGCGCCGGCGGCGACCACACTATCGGTCATAAGGCAGCTGAAGAAAGTAAAGATGATATCAAAGAAGCCTTGAAAGGCGCTGATATGGTATTCGTTACCGCCGGCATGGGCGGCGGTACAGGCACAGGGTCGGCTGCAGTAGTGGCAGAAATCGCCAAAACAAGCGGCGCCCTGACTATCGCCATCGTCACCAAACCTTTTGGGTTCGAAGGAAAACACCGCCTTCAGAACGCCGAAGAGGGCATTGCTGACCTTGTCGATAAAGTCGATACCCTGGTCATTATCCCGAACGACCGTTTGTTAGCGTTGTGTGACCAGAAAACCTCTATGGACAGCGCTTTTAGAATTGCCGATGGCGTACTTCATCATGGGGTACAGGCAATCGCCGAGGTTATCACTGTTCCCGGTCTTATCAACCTCGACTTTGCCGATATCCGCACCATCATGAAAGATGCGGGACCGGCCTGGATGTCTATCGGGAGAGGCACCGGACCGAACCGCGCCATCGATGCGGCCAAAGAAGCCCTCGCCAGCCCGTTACTGGATGTCTCGATGAACGGCGCGAAGGGCGTTATGTTCAACATCACCGGTAGCAACAACCTGACCCTCTTCGAAGTTAATGCCGCCGCAGAAGTCATCAAACAGGCCGTCGACCCGAATGCTAACGTTATTTTCGGTGTCGCGTTCGATACCAATATGACCAATGAAATCCGTTTAACACTGATCGCCACCGGTTTCGAAAATGGCACCGGTGTTAACAGCGCCGTTCGCGAGAAGGAAATCACCCAGCAACTCAAGAACTTGAAAGGTAATGACCTGGATACACCTTCCTTCCTGCGCCAGCGTTCGCCTGCCCAGGCCCGCACGACCCCGACTATCACACCGTTATATACGCCGAATAAAGTTCATTAGGTAGTAATTTATTAAAAGGTTCTCATGGATTATTGACAAAAGTGTCCTCGGGAACGTATATTGAGAATATCTANNAAGCAAGAAAAAGCACAACAGAGAAAAACTTATCAGGATAGCTTCAAAGGCGTCAAACATGGTCACGGCGGACGCTCGATTCGTAAGAAGGATGAGGCAGCTCTGGGCAAGTAGTTTGGTGGTAACCGTCAGGATTACGGTCCCCCCATCACCGTAATGGTGATTAATATATATAGCAGATGACCAAAGGGTTTATTCTATATATATCCTTTGGTCATCTGCTTTTTTGCGTTAAAAAGCGGCTGCGTAACTGACCGCAGCCCGCATCGATATCCTGTCCCCTGCTTTGACGCAGTGTATAGTTGATCCCTCTGTTTTTCAATTCCTCTTGAAAAGCTAATACCTGGCTGCGCGGTGACGGCTGCATCTTTTGTCCGGCCACGTTGTTCGCAGAGATCAGGTTGACGTGACAATTCAAGTCTTGTATTATGTCAGCTAACTTTTGCGCCTGTTGCAAAGAGTCGTTCACACCGTCAAAAAGCGCGTATTCAAAACTCACACGGCGCCCCGTCCGGGCAAAATAATCCCGGCACGCCCCTATCACTTCCCCGATGGGATATTTTTTATTGACCGGCACCAGCTTGTTCCGCAATTTGTCCTCGGCAGCGTGCAAAGATATCGCCAGACCCACCTGCAATTTCTCCCCGCTTAGCTTTTTTATCCCCGGTACCAGACCGGCGGTGGAAATGGTCATACTGCGGGCGCTCAGCCCGAAACCTTGCGGCGCGTTTAACATTTCAACCGCCTGCCACAGCGCCCCATAATTAGCGAACGGTTCGCCCATACCCATAAACACGATGTTGTCCAGCCGCTCCCCTGCTTTATCTTTACTCTGTTCCTGTATCCGGCGGGCAAAGTATAAAACTTGGTCGATAATTTCCCCAGCGGTCAGGTTCCTTTCAAAACCCTGCTGGCCGGTGGCGCAAAAAGGACACCCGACGGCGCAGCCCACCTGAGTGGAAAGACAAACAGTATGCCGCTCTTTCTTACCGGTCAAATAAAATTTCATCAGGGCGGTTTCCACTGTCTTGCCGTCGTTTAAACTAAAAAGGACTTTCACCGTGCTATCTTTGGCTCTCACTTCTTGCGACGGCGTCAGGGTGTGCAAAGATACTTTCTCCGCCAGTTTTTGGCGAAAAGACAACGGCAGATCGGTCATATCATCCCAGGAGACAGCCAACCGCTGGTACACCCAGCCCAATAATTGCCTGGCGCGGTACGCCGGTTCCCCCAGCGACGTGACCAGTTCACTCACTTCTTTAATAGTCAGATCGGTAAAAAAGACAGGCATACTGTAATTATAGGATATTCTAAATCTTAAGATTTTCGCAAAGCCAATATACAAAATAAATTTCTCGGTTTTATTTAGATATTTCGACTTATTCTATTTATAGTCTCTCTTATGTCAAACATAGCCTCACTTCCCGAATAGAATTCATCCTTGAGCATCCTCTCGTGTCCTAATGCGATAGCGTATTCCACAGATGCAATTTCATATGTAATTTCTTTAAATTGTTTCCCTTCGATGCCACCTGTTTCACTCATCGTGTGAGCTATTTGGGGGTGGTCTACATTGATCGTGATCGTACGAATATCCCTTTCATAGTGAGATCTATAAGCGTCTTTAGTTTCGTGACGATATTCAATATGAAATAATGCCTGCCTTTGTTTATGCTCAATCACACGCCCAATAATCCCACTTTCCGTGCCGTCTAATAAAGAATTCCCAGGCCTTTCCTCTTCGCCTGAATTAACTGTTGAGCCCTTAGTTCCGTCTCCAACAATCGGTCCACCTTGAACATAGTTGCTTTGTTCTGTTCCTTCTCCAGGAACGATATCTTCACGTCCATCCGAGCCTTGTACGTGATATTCTCTTCTTACTTTTTCTAGAATCATTTGCAAACCTTTAAAATCATTGTTAAGCAGTTTCTCTAATTCCCTTGCTTGTTTTTGCAATTTTCTTGATTCGTCATCTAGTCTTCTTTCTTTTTCTAGTTCTGTCAACTCATGAGCTACTTTCTGTAAACATTGGTCAATCCACGCTAAAAGTGTAACAACAACAGGATTAGATTGATTAAGTGTCATATTTCGAGTGTTATCAAAAGGAGGAATATCCTCCTTATCGTATCTTTCTTCGAGCACGGGAACATCGATTTCACCAAATATTCTTTTAGCGACATCCCCTTCAATACTTCCCAGCGTTGTATCATGCCAAATACCTTTAGAAAGAATATCAATGCCAGCTCTTTCTCTATCTAAGGGAACCGGTGAAATTTTTATATCTAATTTACCAGCACCGATGATTTTTATTATCACGGCATCTGGTTGAAAACTATATTGTTTAACACAATATGGTTCTTGGTACTCACATAAATGGTCATTTATTACAACTGAACTAGTTTTGCGTATTTCGGAGTAAAAGAGCCA
>PMBW01000043.1 GCA_003153075.1 Dehalococcoidia bacterium
CCCTTCGTATCACTGCGACATACGGCTATTACTTTCCCGCTTTTCATCCAACTCTCCTCTTGTTATTCAGTGTAGCACACGCTCAATCGTCCCGCCACCGACCACCACGTCACCCTCATAAAAAACGGCCGCTTGTCCGGGTGTGATTGCCATCTGCGGTTCAATGAATTTGACATTTACTTTATCATTGTCGATCGGGCGCATGACGGCCTCCGACTCAGGATGGAGATAACGGATTTTAGCTTTTAAAGTCAACGGCCCCGTTAATCTATCAAAAGCTATCCAGTTCAGGTCGGTGACGATGAACTCCCCGGCATAAACATCCTGTTTTCCGCCGAGAATCACCGTATTGCTTTGACTGTCTATCCTTACCACATACAACGGCTTTTCGGACGATATACCCAGGCCTTTCCTTTGCCCGATGGTGTAATTAATAATGCCGTTGTGCTCCCCAAGGACGTTACCCTGTTTATCCGTTATCTTTCCTGATTCAATTTTAGCGGTGAGATGACTTCGAAGAAAATGGGGGTAATCATTATCAGGGATAAAACAAATCTCCCTGCTTTCTTTTCTATTTGCCACCGGCAGCCCCATCTCCAAAGCCATTTTCCTGACGCTATCTTTAGTCATATTTCCCAATGGGAAAAGAGCGTCCGCGAGTTGAGGCTGGGTCAGTTGATAAAGAAAATAAGACTGGTCGCGGGTACGGTCAATGCCTTTCCTGAGCACAAATCTTTTATTTAAAGAATTCTTTTCGATGCGGGCATAATGCCCGGTTGCCATCGCCGCGGCGCCCAGCTCCTTGGCTTTTTCCAGCAAAGCGCCGAACTTTATCAATCTGTTGCAATTAACACAAGGGTTCGGGGTCTTGCCGACGCTATATTGAAGACAAAAATCGGAAATGATATTTTTTTGAAAATAATCCCGGAAATCGACGGTGTGATGGGGTATGCCGAGGGCATGTGCTACTTCACGGGCAGCATCAGCCCCTGCTTCCGATGCTGTTACCTGCATTGTCATGCCGAAGACTTCATGCCCCTCTTTTTTCAAGAGTGCGGCCGTAACTGAGGAATCTACACCGCCGCTCATCGCGACTGCAATTTTCATTATTGGTCCCTGCGAATAAGGTTTATCTTACCCCAAACACCCATTTTGTCATTGATTATCACCGCGACACCGACCAGACCGGTCACCCCCCGAGCGTAATCAAGTGCTTTTTGGAGGTCAGTCTCTCCTTTGACAATATTACCGATAGCCGTAGCGGCGGCATCAGCTAACGCTGTAGAGGGAGAAAGGACAATTACCGCATCTGACTTGCCGAAGCTCAACGAGTGTCCCACGGTCCCCGAAGAAGTGCAAATACCCAGAGGCGTGTCCGCCGGTTCGATTTTAAGGGCAATTTTACCAGTCAAGGGAGAATTTTCACCGGCATACACACCAACCAGACGTGTTTTAGTCGACTTCAGAAAGATGTCGCCACCGTTTTCGACAATTACCTCGGCAGAGAATTTGAGCAAATCCCTGCCTACAAACTCGGCAAAAGCGCCCGCTACCGCGGCCATCGGGCCGACCTTAACCTTCTCTCCGGCCTCTTCCATTGCACTGGCAATTGCCGGAGCATCATCCCCCAAAGGAAAAGGCTCTAAAGCGGTGAGAAATCCGGGATGTCGGGCGATATAATTCTCCAATAAAGAACGCTGCCGTTGGACAATCTCCAATGCCTTATTCTTCAGATGGCGCCGGGCGCGGATATACAGGTCGGTCTCCTTTACCACGACATTAAAGGAGACGAGGTCTCTGTCCTTCGACCAGTCTCGATAATACCTGGGTTGATAATCAGGTGTTTTCATAGGGTGAATGTACATTCCTGCGAAAATAGCTTCGCTGCTTTGTCCCATGTAGAACTATAGCAAAAGTTCAGCATGGTGTTTTTCAACAGCATATCCAGCAAAGTATCACTTACCCGCCGGATTCTCCAGTTTTTTGAGCCGCTCTTCGAGTTTATCCTGATGGTCGACAATAACCTGAAGCGCTTCATTAACGGGGTCGGGTAATGTGCCATGTTCCAGATTGAAAATTGTTTCCCGACGGTCTTCAACGATTCTACCCGGAATACCAACCTCCGTTTTTCCTGCCGGCACCGGATTCACCACGACAGAATTGGCACCGACACGCGCATCATCGCCAATTATAATAGGACCAAGTACGATTGCCGCTGCGCCGATGACTACTCTGTTCCCGATAGTCGGATGACGCTTGTGTTTTTCAAGACTCGTGCCGCCCAGGACGACGCCCTGGTATATCAGGACATCATCGCCAATCTCCGCCGTCTCCCCGATAACAACACCCATACCGTGATCGATGAAAAGCCGCTGGCCGATTTTAGCCCCGGGATGAATTTCAATGCCGGTGCAAAAACGGGTAACATGAGAAGCCCAGCGGCCGCAAAACCGCATCTTGTGATTCCAGAAAAAATGAGCAACGCGATATCCCCAGAGAGCATGTAAACCGGGATA
>PMBW01000061.1 GCA_003153075.1 Dehalococcoidia bacterium
TTTTTCCCGCTTTCGTTTTGTGAGCATTTTCTTTATCAGCAGTCGGCTTAGGGATGGCTAAAGTGGCATGATCATGGAATCCGCCAATATCATTATCGGCAAGCTGGCGGTGGTCGGTAGGATTGGTACGGCACAACTGATATGATAAATTATTCAGTAATTTTGCTACCACCCAGCCCCTTCTCCACTGCCTCGCGTAAACTGCCGAATGACAGGATTTCTATATCCTTGGGCAGGGGACTGATTTTCCCGCCCGCTTTTGGCGTTAAAATGCGTTTNNGGAGGCAATCGCCAGGGCAATCCCCAGATCTGCCGCCGGTTCATCGATCTTTAGCCCGCCGGTGACATTCACGATAATATCCTGGTTCCCTAGCTTCAAACCCAATCTGCGGCTGAGCACCGCCGTAATAATTAACAATCGGTTGAAATCGACGCCGTTGGCTGTCCGCCGCGGCATCCCGAAACTAGTGGCGTTCGTCAACGCCTGGATTTCCACCAGCAGCGGGCGGGAACCCTCGATCACCGGCACCACTACCGACCCCACGGCTTCGTCCTGCCGCTGGGAAAGAAAGGCCAGTGAGGGGTTTTCCACCTCGATCAAACCCTTTTCTTTCATCTCGAATACTCCGATCTCATTGGTGCTGCCGAAACGGTTCTTCACACAGCGCAACAATCTATAGGCGCTGAATTGCTCACCTTCCAGATATAAAACCACATCGACAATATGCTCCAAAACACGCGGCCCGGCGATGGCGCCTTCTTTCGTCACATGTCCGGTTACAAACACAGGCACACCGCTGGTTTTAGCCCAGCTCATTAATCTCTGCGCAGACTGCCGCACCTGGGTCAGGCTGCCGGGAATGCCGTCGTCTTCCTGTGTGTGCACCGTCTGGATAGAATCGATGATCAACAATGACGGCTGTAATTCCTCGGCGTGTCCTAACAAAGTGTCGATATCCGTCTCGGCCAGCAGGAACAATCCTGCTCCATCGATGCCCAGCCGTTTGGCCCGCAATTTGATCTGGTTGGGGGTTTCCTCTCCGGAAACATATACTACCTTGCCGTGCATTTTCGCAATTAGCGCGGAAGCCTGCAGCAATAAAGTCGACTTGCCGATTCCGGGTTCGCCGCCGATCAGGATCAACGAGCCGGGCACAATACCGCCGCCCAACACACGGTTAAATTCATTTATCGGCACGGAAAAACGCTCAAATACCTCGACAGCCAGACTGGATAATTCTTTCGGCGGTATGGACGCCCTTACCGGACGGGGATGCTTGGGCGCTTCCGCCACCACCTGCTCCATGAAGCTGTTCCACGCCTGACAATTGGGACACTTCCCCATCCATTTCAGGCTCTCCTTGCCGCACTGCTGACAGATATACACCGTTCTCGTTTTTTCCATGAAATGACTTTACCGGATTTGCCGGAATTTAGCAAGGGAAGAAGTGCAAAGAACTACCATTGTGAAAAAGTCCGCCTCAGACAATACAGCTGCTCCAGGACCGGTCCGAAAATAGCCACCAATAAACTAAAATCAGTGTAAAAAATGCACCGAGGAAAGTAAATCCTCCTTAATCCCTCCCATTCGTTCCTCAGCGACTATAGCCTTTCGCGAAAGGGGGCGAATGGGCATAATTTGGCAATCTAAAATATTTCGGACATTCTCAATTAACCATAGAAAAACAAAAAAGAGCGGAGACTTCGTCTCCGCTCTATATACCTCGGGTAATTTGTAAAAACTACGCTTTCTCAATAATAACTAAAGGTTTACCGGTTTCTACGACCTGTTTCGCCGCTACCTTAATTTCGGCTACTTTACCGTTGACCGTCGCCATGATGGGATTTTCCATTTTCATTGATTCGATGTAAAGGAGGACATCTCCTTCTTCTACTTTATCGCCAACTTTGACGTCGATGCTGATAATCGTGCCCGTAATGGGGGCTTCAACAATTTCCTGTGCCAATTCAATACTCCTTTCCAGAACACTTACTATTTTATCTTACCAAATAAAGAAGGGCGTTGTCATCTTGTACAACGCCCTTCTAAAAAACAACCCGGTTAGTTTATTAACTATGTTTACTTATCGGCGTTGGCCAGCTCTGGAATAGGCGCTGGGCGTAGAACTATTTCTCCACCCTCTACGTCTATCAAAGCGGTATCACCTGTCCGGAACTCGCTGCGCAGGATCGCCTCCGAAAGTTTNNGTCTTTGGCGGCCTCGGTAACCTCTAATTTAACATTCTTCTCCGCCAGTTGCGTGTTGACGCCCTTGAGGAGCAAATCCACAATACTGCGAATGTGCATTTTATTCAGCGTATGGAATACTACTACGCCGTCGATACGGTTGAGAAACTCGGGTCTAAAGAACTTTTTCACTTCACCGAGCAGTTTCTCTTTCATTTTGTCGTATTCCACTTCACGGACTTTTGTCTCGTCTGTGCGGGAAATAAACCCGAGGGCCGAACCCTTTCTGATTAAATCGGCGCCGATGTTGCTGGTCATGATAATGATGCTGTTGCGGAAATCTACCCGGCGGCCTTTGGCATCCGTTAAATGTCCGTCATCAAAGATCTGCAGTAAAATATTGAATACATCCGGATGCGCTTTTTCAATCTCATCCAGCAAGATACAGCAATATGATTTGCGTCTGACCGCTTCCGTTAACTGGCCGCCCTCGTCGTAACCTACGTATCCGGGAGGCGCCCCTACCAGNNCGAACATGAATTCCGCCAGCGCCCTCGCCAGTTCGGTTTTACCGACACCGGTCGGGCCGAGGAAGATGAAGTTGCCGATGGGGTGCCGCGGGTCTTTTAATCCGGCACGTGCACGTCTGACCGCTTTGGAGATCGTATCGATTGCTTCTTCCTGTCCGACGATACGCTTGTGTAAAGCTTCTTCCATGTGCAGTAAACGTTTGGTTTCATCGCCGCCCAATTGTGTTACCGGGATACCGGTCCACATGCTGACGACGGTGGCAATATCTTCATCGGTAACTACCGGTTTGTCCTGTAGGTCTTTTTCCTGTTTTTCTTTTTCCAGCGTTTTTACTTTTTCTTCCATCTGAATTTCTTGCTGGCGCTTTTCGGCGGCATAGTCGTACTGTTGAGCGGCTAAAGCTGTTTCTTTTTCTTTACGGATGACTTCCGCCAGCTTTTTAGCTTCTTTTAAAGTAGTGGATGAACTGCCCCGCTGAATACGCACTCTGGAAGCTGCTTCATCGATCAAATCGATCGCCTTGTCCGGCAAGAACCGGTCGGGAATATAACGCGCTGCCAGCGTTGCGGCAGCCTTTAAAGCTTCATCACTGATCTTTAATTTATGGTGTTCTTCGTAACGCACCCGGACACCCTGTAAAATGTCCAGTGTCTGCTCAACGGTCGGTTCTTCCACCAGTACCGGCTGGAAACGCCTTTCCAGAGCAGGATCGCGCTCGACATGTTTGCGGTAATCATCGAGTGTCGTTGCGCCGACGATTTGCAGTTGTCCTCTGGCTAACGATGGTTTTAAGATACTGGCGGCATCGACGGCGCCTTCCGCAGCGCCTGCGCCGACAATCGTATGAAACTCATCGACAAACAAAACAATATTGCCCGCGGTTTTAATTTCATCGACAATCTTCTTCAAACGTTCTTCGAATTCGCCGCGGTATTTCGTGCCCGCCACAACGCTGGCCATATCCAGGGTGACAAGGCGTTTATCTTCCAGTGTATCCGGGACATTACCCGAAGCAATCCGGTGTGCCAAACCCTCTACAATGGCGGTTTTGCCCACACCCGGTTCTCCGATTAACGCAGGATTATTCTTGGTGCGGCGGCTGAGGATCTGGATCACGCGCTGTATTTCTTTATCGCGGCCCACTACCGGGTCGAGTTTATCCGCGCGCGCCATCGCTGTTAGATCCACACTTAATTGGTCAAGTGTGGGGGTCTTGCTGGTTTGTTTGGCATTACGCGGTTGTTTGGTTGTATTCTGACTGAGGATCTTGATAGTTTCATTACGCACCTGTTCCAGGGTAATGCCGAAACTATCGAGGACGCCGGCAGCGACGCCGCCGCCTTCATGTAACAGACCGAGCAATAGGTGCTCGGTGCCGATATAGTTATGCCCGAGGTGACGGGCTTCATCAATTGCTAATTCAATGACACGCTTGGCACGCGGTGTCAACCCGATCTCACCGGTATTTGGTTTTTCGCCGCGCCCGATGATGAATTCCACACCGGAACGTACTTTACCGAGGTTAGCGCCCAGACCTGTTAAAACTTTGGCTGCAACGCCCTCTTCTTCTCTGAGTAAACCGAGTAAAATATGTTCTGTGCCAATGTAACTGTGATTTAAGTGCTGTGCCTCTTCCTGTGCCAGGGTAAGCACTCGTCGCGCTCTTTCTGAAAATTTCTCAAATCGGCTCGCCATTTCTCCTCCCGCAACTCCCTCCGCTACATCTCCGCTGCCAAATAAGAAAAGTGATTAATAATATAAGCTTCCTGGCGGTGGCATATTTTCCACAAAAGGTTTTCCTCTCAGTATCGTCTGCGCTGAAGCGTTTCACTACCGTGTTCGGGATGGGAACGGGTGGTACCACTTCGCCCAAACCACCAGGAAGCTCTATATTCACTTGTTTGGACAGCCTCTATATCTATCATAGAGTACGGTAGCCTTTGTTGCAAGATATCCTTTCGGCTGTCTCTTGTGGCCGGTCGTACAAATCCGGCTTGTATATGATTATTTTAACACGAATTCAATTTAAAGCAATGGTTAGAAACTATTATCTTTCGAACTAAGACAACAAACTACAAAAACATTTCGTTTGTTTCTTTATTAAGCTAGTATCAAGTCTGAAACAGGTCAAGCCCTCGACCATTAGTACGGCTAAGCTGAACACATAGCTGTGCTTACCCACGCCGCCTATCAAACAAATAGTCTATTTGCGGTCTTACCC
>PMBW01000282.1 GCA_003153075.1 Dehalococcoidia bacterium
TGTTTGTCGCCGGTAAATTCACCGATGACCGCCGCCTGCACATCTTCACTCTCGCACAGCTTCAGCACTTCATCTATGTTTTTCGGCGGGACCGCGATTACCATGCGTTCCTGTGCTTCGGAAATCCAGATCTCGGCGTAATTCAGGCCGGAGTATTTCAGCGGCACNNAGGATATCGATAACCTTCTTTTCCACGATCGGGTTGCCGATCTGCACGGAGGTATAAGAAACCGCCCCGGATTCATCGGTGAGCTGTTCGGAGGCAAAGGTCGCGCCGTGAATGCCGTCGCGGCCGGTTTTACCGCCGATCAAAACGATCAGATCGCCCGGATTATGTTTCCCTTTCTGCGTTTTGTCTGCCGGCATCAGGCCCATCGTGCCGCAGTACACCAATGGATTTGCCAGGTAGCGTTCGTCAAATAAAATCGCACCGTTCACTGTGGGAATGCCGAGCCTGTTGCCGTAATCCGCCACACCGGCGCGCACGCCTTTGAAAATGCGGCGCGGATGTAAGACACCCTTCGGTAGTTTTTCGTAAGGGAAATCAGGCGGCGCAAAACAGAATACATCCGTATTCAAAATCGGCTTCGCGCCCAGTCCGGTTCCCAGCGGGTCACGGATGACGCCGCCGATACCGGTTGCCGCGCCGCCGTAAGGCTCGACTGCGGAAGGATGGTTGTGCGTTTCTACCTTGAAACACAACGCCCATTTGCCGTCGAAGTCGATTACGCCCGAATTATCCACAAAGACCGACAGGCACCACGGCTTGTTCAGTTCTTTGGTCACGCGGGCGATCGTGCTCTTCAGGATATTATTGACAATTTTACCGTCGTAGGTAATTTTCGCTTTAAAAGTTTTGTGCACGCAGTGCTCGGACCACGTCTGCGTCAGCGTTTCCAGCTCGATATCGGTCGGGTTCCTGCCCAGTTTCTTATAATGATCCCTGACGGCGTTACGCTCTATGTCGGAGAAGGTGTAGTTCTGTTTGATCTCTTCCATCGCCGTTTTTTCATTCTTCATCAGGTCGATTTGCTTCAGTTCGAAATGATACTGCGGATTGGCGGTGAAAACATTCTCACCGGGTTCGATGACATTGTGGATGATCGGGTTCACCAGCAACTTCCCGGCGATGTTTTGCAGCTGCTTGGATGTAAGTTTACCTTCGAGGTGGTATAACTTGGCGGTTTTGACGGCTTTCACACCTTTGATATCCAGGTCGCGCAAACCGATCATTACCGTCTCTTCCACCGGGTCCACCACGCCTGCTTTATAGGCCACTTCGATGATATGCGCATCAGCTTTTTTCGTGGTGGTTTTGAGGGAATCATAGCAGTAATCCTGCGTTACCGGATCGGCTAAAAGCTCACGGCAGATCAGGTCGAGTTGTTTGGGGGTGAGTTTGGCATCCAGATAATAAATATCTGTTACTTTCGCCGCGGAAACGGACTTGATACCGAGGTCGGCGATATCGTCCACCAGACCCAAACCGCGGGCATCCGGAACGTGATTTTTTAGACTGATTTCAATTCTGTGCATAGGTTTTCTGCTAACGGACAACTTCATCTTACCAGAAACCGCCAATAAAAAGCCACAATTTGAAAGGTTTGCGTAATGTTAGTCAAGTTCCGAGTCCACCTCTGGAGGATGACGAATCTCCACCTCTACTGTATTCCTTTCCGTCTGAACATGTGGCTTTTTCTACAGGGTTGTAGTACTTTACTTCTTTTGCCGCATTAACAATAAAGTGAAATTATTTAATATCACTAGTGCTTGATTTCTGTTATAATCAATCCAATCCACCATTCTCATTATGTCGGTAACCAGGGTTATTTTGGTATCATGGAGGTATCTGATTGAGAATCGCATGTTCCTTAATACCAAATTATTTACCGTTTGTCGCAGTTTTTCTTTGTCTTGCAGGTGGGATAACCGGCATAGTATTGTTGGTGAAAAATAAGAAACTGACGCTAAAAAAGAGTATCGGTTTAGGTTTTCTCCTTTCTTTGGGTTATATCGCGGCTCTGGTTTTTGCTGCAACAGCCTTGATCAACTTTGATAGCTGGACCGGCAAATTAAATACCAATTACAGAGTGTATGGAAACGTCTATCAATGGCTGAATGCTCCTCCCGATGCTCATACCGGTTTATTTATGAATCCTGCCAATGAAGAGATGAAGGGAAAAGAGCTGGTACCACTGGAAGGGGCGATTTTGAGTTTCCAGAATTCCGATGATTTTGATAAAAGGAAACCGCTGATTAAGCTTGCCTCCCTCTCTGATGGTACGTTTGACTCGCGGGAAATTTCGATGCGAAGAGCAAATTTGCCAACCGCAGTTAAAATGGAAAAATCCGGCTTTCAGACAATGGTTGCTTTAGTAAGCGATGCTACTATTCAAGGCAAAATAACTATTATAATGGTGAAAAAATGACAAGAGACTTCATAAAAGCAGGTTTGGCGATCGCCGCCAGGAGCAGCAAAACAATTATCGGCTCGGTGGATGATGACGGCTTCCCCAACTTGAAAGCCATGTTACAGCCGCGGGAACATGATGGACTGAACGTCTTTTATTTTACCACCAATACGCACTCGATGCGTGTACAACAATATCTGAAAAACCCCAAGGCTTCCATTTACTTCTATGANNGACACCAAAGACCGTATCTGGCGCGAAGGCGATAACATCTATTATCCCCTCGGCGTCACCGACCCCGATTATTGCGTCCTGAAATTCACCGCGGAAAACGGCCGTACGTACGAGAACTTTAAATCCTACGACTTCAAAGTGTAAAGATAAAGCCCCTTTATAATGACGTTATT
>PMBW01000352.1:0-765 GCA_003153075.1 Dehalococcoidia bacterium
CGGCGCTACTGTCGGCACATCGACAACAAGGGCGCCGGGAACATACGGCGGGTCGGAGACGATACCGGATAACACGTCATACCAGGTCTTATCGACGGTATAAACGTCTTTATTGCTGGCCAGTCTGACATAGTAAGTAGTGCCTTCCGGGTTTATATCTCCCACCTGGATATCGTATTTGTTGCCGTCGATCAATTCCAGTTGCGCGGTCATACTGGGTTTGTTAAAGCCGTATTCCGTCAGTTTGGCATCCGGAGCATCCAACATAATCAGTCTGGTGGCGCCGGGGCCGCTGAGTAACAAAGGAATACCGCCGCCCCACCGCTGCATGTCTACTTTTGGTCCGTTGGCAACGTCAAAATAAAAGTTCCGGTCGTCTGCATGTTTAACAAATGATTCGCTTTGGTTTACCTTGGGTAAAGAGAGGATGACATGCTGCAGATCATCCATTTTAAAGTCCCAGACATAATATTTGGGTTCCGTTTCCGGCGGCGGCTTGGGACGGTTAATAAAAACATAGGTGATTCCAGCCACCGCTAAAACCGCGAGTAGTATCAAAATAGCTTTTAATTTCAAATTATCCTCTCCCTGTCAGCGAAAAGTGCCGGCTTATCTACGGCGCCACCACATTAGAACTCCGATGATAAGGACTATCGCCGGTAAGAGCGCTATACTGGAAATATTCAGGAAATTCTGTTCTTCCGGACTTAAAATCAGCATGCGGGTGGGCAGCACTTTACGGTCGATGGACATGATCTCCGAACC
>PMBW01000352.1:815-6003 GCA_003153075.1 Dehalococcoidia bacterium
CTGTTTGGTCTGGGTGGCGGGATCAAACTTGGGCGTCTTCGTTGGGTCGTAGTTTTTGTCGATCCAGCTGTCCTTGGTCGTCCAAACCAGTGCGCGCACATCCATATTTGTCGGTAGATTGGTCTGCGGCAAAAGCGCCGTCGCGCCGGGGAAGAAAACCGAGGTTTTAATCATGCTGTTAACAATGGCGCTACTCTNNACAACGGGCGTGGCCAAATTACCGGCTAAGTTCGATGTGGGGTCAATAATTGTTCCGCCGACAACATCGATACCCCAGGGATACAGTATTTTCGCGACGTCGTCCGGAGCGCCGGGATTGGTCATGATGATCGCCGGTTTATTGCTCTTGAGATATTTGGCAACGATCTGGCGTTCATTATCGTCCATTTGGGCGGAAGGGCCGGCAATTATCAGTACCGCGCAATCATCGGGAATAGCGGAGGTATAATGCAGGTCGATCGTCATTACCTGTAACAGGTTGATCTGCAGGATATTCGATGCATCATTCAGAGTATCAAGGGGACTGGCTTCGCCGTCGCCGATGACGAAATAAACCTTTCTCTCCACGATGCCGGTGACTTCCAGAATGGCATTGGTGAAAGAGTACTCGGCCTGGTTCAGTATTTGAGAAGGATATACGGGGAACTGGTTTTTATCCTGCTCAAATATTACCGATTCGTACAAAGCGGTGCTGGTAATGCCGTATTTACGCGCTTCCTCCGGGTTTTTATCAGGGTCGATGAACGTCAATTGCAGTTTATCGGTGAAGTTCGAGTATTGTGAGAGCATGCTCAAGGCATAAGCAGCGGTGTGATTGGCATCATCGGCAGGAGTAAAAAAGCAAAGCACTTTGATCGGTGTTTTTATTTTCGAAAGGACATCTTTGGTTTGCGAAGTCAGGGTGAAATTGGACAGCGCCGTAAAATCATATTGATGATTTGCGCCGACACTGATGGCATTGACCAGTATAATAATACCGGCAAAGATAGAAACCATGATACCCGTGCTCGTGCTGAATTTACCGCGTTTGCTAGTGACGGCGCCTTTAACACGGCGGAAATCCACAATTGCTGCAACGATCACCAGGATAATACCGAAGGCGATCAATACCAGGGAATAAAACCGGATTTCGGGCAGGATTATCGATAACAATAATCCCACGACCATTGAAATAACACCCAGGATGGCGATAATAACTGTCGGCAAGCGTGAATTTGTCATTTTAATTCCACCTGCCATTTTCCAGCGACCTGACCGCTGAATAAAGGAATAATGCCATAAGGCTTATATAATAAATGATGCCTCTGGTATCGATGATGCCGATGCCAAAAGGATCGAAATGGTACTTGAGTGAGAAATAATTCAGCACCTGCCCCATCGCTTTCGGCATGTAATTAGCTGTAGCAATGACGTTCAGGTACCATAAAGCGAAGAGAATACCACCGGTAACCACCGCGGCAATGATCTGGTTATTTGTTAAAGATGAGACAAAAATACCGATGGCGATGGTGGCGCTGCCTAATAACAATAATCCAAGGTAGCTTGTCCATATCGGCCCCAGGTCAGGCTTGCCGTAGATGATCAGCAGTAAGGGGTAATACATGGTTAATACCAGCATCACACCCATGATACCCACGGCGGCAAAAAACTTACCCATTACCACCTCGCTGTCTCTGACCGGGGAAGTCAGGAGCAGTTCCCATGTCCCCATCTTCTTTTCTTCTGCCAGCGAGCGCATGGTGATGATGGCGCCGAACAACAGCAGCAAGATCGGGGCGAATTGCAGAAAACCCTTGATCGTGGTGTCGTTATAAGAAATCGATTTTAAATAGGTGCTAAAAAAGGTGCCGGTTACCAACAGGAAGACACAGATGATGATGTAGGCCATCGGTGAGTTCAGATATCCCCGGAACTCTTTTCCCGCAATGACTCGGATGTTTTTCATTGCTCGGACTCCTCTTTTTTCGTAAGCTGCAGGAAGATATCTTCCAGGCTCATTTCTACCGACTCAATGGAAAGCAGAGTCCAACCACTCTTGACGATTGTCTCTGTGATTTGTCCCCGCGGGTCTACCGAGATAGGGCTCTCGATAATCAGGTAATTGCCTTCCTTGGCAACTTTTCTGACTCCGTCTATCCTTTGCAGCCGCTTGACGATCTGTTCTGTCGGGCCTTTTACTTCCAGACGCAGACGCCGGGCGCCTTTCATGATGGCGGACAGGTTTTCAATGCGGTCTTCCGCAATGATTTTACCTTTATGAATAATGATTACCCGGTCGCATGTGAGACTGACTTCGGGTAATATGTGTGTGGATAATAATATTGTATGTTCTTTCCCGAGTTCCTTGATCACGCTTCTTGTTTGCGAGACCTGGATCGGGTCGATACCGACCGTAGGTTCATCCAGAATCAATACTTCCGGCTCATGGATGATTGCCTGGGCTAATCCCACCCGCTGTCTGAAACCCCTGGATAATTTCCCGATAATCGAATCGACGTATTCTTCCAGGTGGCATAGAGTCACGACATCAACAATGCGTTTTTTAGTACGCGCTCTGTCGACACCCCGCAAGCGGGCGAAGAAATCCAGGTAATCACGCACCGTCATGTCCAGATAAAGAGGAACGGATTCAGGCATATAACCAATGTGTTTGCGGCCCTCGAGCGAATCGGCGGCCATGTTACAATCGGCTATCCAGGCATCCCCGCTGGTAGGCATCATGAAACCGGTGAGCATGCGCATGGTGGTGGTTTTGCCGGCGGCATTAGGCCCCAGGATCCCGACAATTTCCCCTTTGCCGATGTCAAAGTTGATGTGGTCTACTGCTAAACGTTCACCATAGTACTTGGTTAGATTACGGACTTTAATCAATTGTCTTCTCTCTCTAACTTATTTCTTTCTGTGCACGTAAATTTTCGATTTATTTATTGACCGGTCAACGGGTTAGTCGTAGTTGTTGTGGTCGGATTGACAATTCCACGGGAAGCCTTTAATTTCTCAATTTCATACTTTAACCAGGCTTCGGTTTGAGAATCATAGCCGCCCTGTTGGCCTTTACCGAACAGTTTAACTTTCTGCTGCGTCATTTCATTGTTCAGCCAATCCTGCATCAAGCGTCCCTGCAGGTAAGGAATATATTGCGCATCGATGACTCTCGTATCGTCTTTCTCGGTGATCATTAACAGGTAGCAGGACTGGTCTTGCTGGGAAGATTGCGCCTGTTGCTGCGCGGCGGTGGTTTGCACCGGATAGCTGATCTCGCCGATTTCTAACTTACTGGCCACATTTTCGAGTGTAGAATCAAGCGCTTTTAATGGAATCCAACCCATATCGCCGCCCTTCTCCTGTGTATCGGAATCGAGCGACAATTCCTTCGCGATTGTGGAAAAATCTTCACCGGCTTCGATTCTGTTTTTTACATCGAGTGCGGTGGTGGAGTCCGGTAAGATGATATCCCACAGGTGAACCTGCTCTGTGGTCTTCGGCATTCTGTCGATCAGGTATTGATTCAGCTGCTGCGAAATAACGCTGACGCGGACTAAATCCCGGAATTGGGCTTCCGGCAATTGCGACATATTAAGTCTTTGCAGGTACCATTCGTGGTATTCCGCATCAGTCATTCCGGTCGTAGTAGTGGTTGTAGTAGTAGGGCTGATCGGAGTAGTAGTAGTGGTTGTACTGGTGGTTCCGTTGGCTTCTTTCCTTAATTCCTTGTCGATATCCGCCTCTGTGATCTTTATATTATACGGCGGTTTGGCAGCCACCTGTTCGATCAGCTGCTCGTTGATAACATCTTGAATGACACCCAGGGGACTTACACTGGTGGGATCGGCGGCGCTCTGGAGGCTTAAAAGACAGCGTTCAAGTACGTATTCGACTTTGATCTTTTTATCGTTCACCTGGATGATAGTGGCCTGCAGAGGCATTTTGTAAATTATCCACCATCCGCCTACAGATACGCCAATAATCACAGCTAAAATTGCTGAAGCGATGAGAATTGCATTAGTTCTTCTTTTTCGCCGTTTGGCGTCTTCGGTCATTGGTAGTTTATCAGTTGCTTTTTTGGGTTTAAACGTTTTTTTATTTTTAGGCATAATCTCTTTTCCGGCCCTCTTTAACTCTATGATACACTAAACCGAAAAATATCACACAAAATAGGCGGACTGCGTTATTTTTCAATACAGTTTACTGATAAACGCAGCCCGCCCTGATTACTTTACTTGGAGGCAGTATTCTTCATACCGGGGAGAGCTTTAACCAGGTGACATGAAACCCAATGCTCTTCGCCCACCAGTTTCAATTCAGGTTCCTTTTCTCTGCAGATGTCGATGGCCATCTGACACCGGGGGTTGAAACGGCACCCTTTTGGCGGATTGATAGGACTGGGAACATCACCTTTCAAGATGATACGCTTACGTGTGCGGTCAACCTTGGGATCGGGAATAGGCACTGCCGAAAGCAGAGCGATTGTGTAAGGATGCAGTGGGTTGGCGTAAAGCTCATCGCTTGCGGTGATTTCGACAATCTTACCCAGGTACATTACCGCGACACGGTCGCTGATATTTCTTACCACGGAGAGGTCATGCGCAATGAAGAGATAGGTCAGGCCCATTTCTTCACGGAGTTTTTCCAGTAGGATGATGATCTGCGCCTGGATGGAAACGTCCAGCGCGGAAACGGGTTCATCGCAGACCACAAATTTAGGTCTGACTGCCAGGGCGCGAGCGATGCCGATACGCTGCCTCTGGCCGCCGCTGAACTCATGAGGATAACGTCCGGCCATGTAAGGCTCGAGTTCTACCATGCGGAAGAGTTCTTCCACCTGTTCCTGATATTCTTTGCCTTTTGCCAGGTTATGAACTTTGATCGGTTCGCCGATAATATCACCGGCGGTCATACGCGGATCCAGTGATGCATACGGATCCTGGAATATCAATTGCATGTTCCGGCGCATTTTCCGCATCTGTTCTTTTTTCAGGTTGGCGAGGTTAACTCCTTCGAAAAAGACGTTACCTTTGATCCCCTCATAAAGTTGCAGGATACAGCGTCCGGTAGTTGTCTTGCCGCAGCCGCTTTCTCCGACCAGTCCCAGAGTTTCCCCCTTCTTGATGTAGAAGGACATGCCATCCACGGCTTTGACATCAGCGATTCGTTTCTGAAAAACGCCGGCTGTCACCGGGAAGTACAT
>PMBW01000308.1:0-1316 GCA_003153075.1 Dehalococcoidia bacterium
GATCCCGCCGCTGCCATGCGTTACACCGAAGCCCGCTTGACCGAAATTGCCGAGCAGATGCTCGTAGATATCGACAAAGATACCGTCAACTTTCAATCAAATTTCGATGACAGCTTGAAAGAACCAATGGTTTTACCTTCCCGTTTGCCGCAATTGCTGGTCAACGGCAGTTCCGGTATTGCCGTCGGTATGGCTACCAATATCCCGCCGCACAATCTCACCGAGGTCTGCGAAGGTATCGATTACCTGATCGATAACCCCAATGCCACCATCGAAGAATTGACCCAATTCATAAAGGGTCCGGATTTCCCCACCGGCGGTATTATTTTAGGCGAAGATGGCATTCAGAGCTGTTACGCCACCGGTCGCGGTAGAATGATCGTCCGCGCGAAAGCCTATATCAGCGATATGCATGACGGCACCCGCCGCCAGATCATCGTCAATGAACTGCCGTACCAGGTAAATAAGGCCGCACTCATCGAGAAAATCGCCGAACTGGTCAGCGATAAGAAGATCACCGGCATCGGCGACCTGCGTGATGAGTCCGACCGCCAGGGTATGCGCATCGTGATCGAATTAAAGCGGGATGTCCAGCCCGAACTGGTGCTGAACAACCTTTATAAAAACACTGCCATGCAGTCAACTTTTGCCGCCAATATGCTGGTGCTCATCGACGGTCAGCCCAAGGTGATCAATATCCGCGAAGCCCTGCAGGCCTATATCGATTTCCGCCGCGAGGTTATTACCCGCCGCACTAAATTTGAATTAAAGGGCGCCAGGGCGCGTGCCCATATCCTCGAAGGCCTGAAGATCGCCCTCGACAATATCGACAAGATAATTGCGATCATCCGCAGATCCGAGACCACTGACTTGGCCCGGCAAAACCTGATGAGCGGTTTCAGCTTGAGCAAACTGCAGGCAGACGCCATCCTGGAAATGCCGTTACGCCGGTTGGCCGGTCTGGAAAGAAAGAAAGTACTGGACGAACTGGCCGAGATTTTAAAGACGATCTCCTATCTGGAAGACCTGCTGGGCAATGCCAGCCGGATCCTGGCCCTGATCAAACAGGAAACCAACGAATTGAAAGACAAATTCGGCGACGAACGCCGCACCGAGATTAATAAAGAAGGTATCAAGGAATTCCGCGAGGAAGACCTCATCCCGCACGCCGAAATGGCCGTCATCCTCAGCAACCGCGGCTTTATCAAACGCGTGCCCGCGCATGTTTACAAAGCGCAGCACCGCGGCGGCAAGGGCATCATCGGCATGGTCACCCGTGAAGAAGATGCCGTCCGGCTGTTAGCTATCGCCGATAC
>PMBW01000308.1:1323-5317 GCA_003153075.1 Dehalococcoidia bacterium
GTGGTCAATCTCTTCTCCATCCCGCCGGAAGAAAAGGTTTCGGACATGGTGGTTATCACCAATTTTGACCCCAACCTGTACTTGCTGATGGGCACCCGCAACGGCGAGATCAAGAAAACCTCGCTGGACCATTTTACCGCCGTGCGCAGCAGCGGCCTGATCGGTATGGATGTNNGACGATGAACTGACATCGGCGCGCATCGCCACCGAACAGGATGATGTGGTCATGGTCACGCAGAAAGGCCAGTCCATCCGCTTCTCCGTGGAAAGCGTCCGCACCAGTCAGCGTACCAGCGGCGGCGTTAAAGGTATCAAGCTCTTTGACAACGATAAAGTCGTCGGCATGGGCATTGCTTCCCCCGGCTCTTACGTGCTGGTCGTCAGCACCGAAGGTTACGGCAAACTGACCCAGATCGAACGCTATCCCAAACAGCACCGCGCCGGCAGCGGCGTCAGAACCATTAAACTGGTGGACAAGACCGGCGAACTGGCGGATGCCAGGATCGTCTCCCCGACCCAGCAGGTAATGTTCATCTCCGCCAACGGTATCGTGACACGCACACCGGTCAAAGAGATCAGTATCCTGGACAGAAGCACCCAGGGTGTCCGCCTGATGCGCATGGATGAAGGCGACCACGTCGTCGCAGTCGCCCATATGGAAACCACTTAACGGATCTGTTTAAGCAAAATTAAAGCCCCTCTCTTTGAGCAGGAGAGGGGCTTTATTATTTTGTTATAACGGCTAATCGCTCTTATGGAGTTAAATTAGTTCATATTGACAATAATCTTAAATTGGTAGATAATTAGACTCATTATGCATGGAAATAACAACTATGCTTTTATAGACGGAGCGAACCTGCATCTTACTTATCAAAATCTGGAATGGAAATTAGGCTATCAAAAATTATTGGGTTACTTGAGAAATAAATTCAATGTTAGCGTCGCTTATTATTTTATCGGGAACACACAACAAAATGCGGATATCAGGCAAAACCTCGAATCATATGGTTATACTGTTAAGTTAAAGACGCCATCTCCATATAAAACAGACGAACTAGACTGTCCATATTGTGGGAAGCTAATAATGCCTGAACGGATTGAGAATAAAGCTGACGTTGATTCGTTTTTAACGTTGACAGCGATATCTGATCTTCACTTTTACGACAAAGCAGTATTAATATCAAGTGATGGTGATTTCGACGAACTTGTAAAAAGGCTAATGAGAGAAGATAAACTGAGAATGGTTTTCGCTCCTTATAGAAAAGGATGCTCTAAACTATTAAAGAAAGTAGCTGTGGATAAGATTGCATTTATAGATGATTTCAGGGATGATCTTGAAAAAATTTNNTTATTATTATAGCATGTTTGTCAACTTCCATTCAAACTATAGATTCAATTGTCAAATTGTTTTATGGAGTCCCCACCCCCCGGTTTGAATTAACTCCCCATTACGCCTAGAATAATTAATAGGACACCTTTATATGCGGTTGTGCCCCCTCATCGGAGAGGGGATTCTTATTTTTAAAGCAGGGGCATTTTGAAGTTACTTTTTATTCCGGCATCCGGGGCCGGGGCGGAAAACTGGCTTTTACAAACCTCCCATTTTCCTGGCTCGGAGGCAATTTCCTTGCCCGGTCACCCTGAAGGCAAGCCGCTGGACAGCATCGGGGAATATACCGGTTGGCTGCATGACTATATTCACCGGCGCGGATATGAAGATGTGGTACTAGTCGGGCATTCCTTCGGCAGCGCGGTGGCCCTGATGTACGCCCTGCAATATCCTCAGGAACTAAAAGCACAGGTGCTGATCGGTTCCGGCGCGAAATTGAAGGCTAGTCATGCCTACTATACTGCCGTGAAGAGCATGTTGAACGACGGCGCGGCCTGGCGCAAGTACAACGAGAAATTTGCCGTGCCCGACCCCCGGCTGAAAGCTGCCACCGAAATGAAGATCTGTATCGGTCCGGCGGTCTTATTTAATGATTTATTATGCTGCGACAAGTTCAACGTCATGGAGCAGTTGCATAATGTCCGCGTGCCGACTTTGATCATCGTCGGCGCGGAAGATGAGATGACGCCGGTCAAATTCGCGCAATACATGGCGGATCGGATCACCGGCTCGAAATTAGTCATCATTAAAGGCGCTACCCACAGCGTGGCGATGGAAAAACCGGACGAAGTGAACCGGCTCATCGGCGAATGGGTGCACATAATCGAGGGTTAGTTCCCTCTCAGTCTTTAACGAAATACCCGAAGGTCCCTTTCGACCGCAGTTGAGAGGGATAGGCCGCAGTTGAAATGTACTCCCCAACGCGGCTATAGTACTTTGCTTCGTAACAGGATTCTTCGAAGCAAATGTAGAAAGGGCTGGAGCTGGAAGCCGCAGCCCCTTAATCAACCGGTTAGTTCCCTCTCCCCAACGTGGGAGAGGGCTAGGGAGAGGGGGTACCTTGCTGTGAAAACAATAATGTACTATGGACATTGTTAAATAAAACAAAAACGCGGTGAATGCGGAAGGAATAGATTGCAGAGATGAAAAGCGAGTTAATAAAAACGATCCATGAACAACTTGGCCCGGACGGCCTCGAACTGACCAGCATTTACTTCCGTTACGGCGGCAATATTTATATTTTTAGTTATCGGCAGGACAGCCTGCGCAAGCATACCCTGATCGATACCGGCGACAAACGGCACAGCGATAATATCATGGCTATCCTCAAGGAGGCCAATGTCGACCCGCGGGCGATCGAGCGGATCATCATCACCCACAGTCACCCCGACCACTACGGCCTGGCGCATATCCTGGCTAAAAAATCCGGCGCGAAGATCATGGTGCACCACAATTTTGAAGACGCCATCGAAATTAGCCGCAACATATTTGAGAAGAATTTACTCGGTCTGCGGAATCCGGAAGAATTGAAAAAATGTCATGTCGAATACCTTTCCCAGAAAAAAGACGGGGTTGCCGTCAAGATCAGCGGCCTGGACTTTCCCCGCGTCGCGGAACCGATCTCATTTGGCGGCGCCGCGAAGCTGGATATCCTGGCCATTCCGGAATGCGAGGCAACTCATACCCGCGACCAGTTAGTATCGATTTTCTCTATCCGCGACCATTCCCGTCCGGACGCCGAATCGCCGAAAGGTTACCGTCCCTCCAATGATCTGCTGTTTTCCGGCGACCTGTGGCTGATGCGCGGCCCTCTGTTCGACCGCAAGATGAAGGGCATTTCCTTCTACATCCGGCGCGGGCTATACCGCGTGAAAAGCCTGTTCGCCGGCAAGGGTTTCCGCAGCGTTACGGTGATCGAACAGGACATGGCGGTCAAGGAAGCGTTAAAGGGGCATTTCAGCGTGGTCAGGGTGAAACCGGGGCACGGAGAGGAATTTCTCGGCAGCCGGATCCTGCCCATGGGTTTACCGGCGGACAGCGACCTGTTAAAAACACTGGGCTATGCCAACGATATGGAAAGCGCCCGGATAAACGACAGCCAACTGGATAAAAAGATCGCGGATCTGCTGGAGCAGGCTTATACCAATTTTGTCCGCGAGGTGCAGATCTGGCAAAAGCAGGGCTACTCCTACCCTGAAATCATGGAATTCCTGGTCAGGATATACCGGGAACAATACGGCGGCAGTAAAGCCGTGGCCTACGACCGGCAGCAGCGCAAAGAGCGCATGAAAGCGACTTTAACCCGGCTGCAGAAAGATACGGCTGTACCTGAAGCTATGCGGAAATTAGCCGCAACAACCCTCGAAAAGCTGGGGAAGGAATAGGTTTCAGCTCCCGATCTTGATACAGCCTCTTGATTAATTGTATTGTCGAATACATCCCATTCCCCCCTTTCGCGAAAGGCTAAAAGCTGCAGGCCGCAGCTGTAAGTCCACCTCTATCGCATGAGGTTCTTAAAACCCGGAACAAAGCCCACAAGGTAATTTCCCTTTGAGTCTTCAACGAAATACTTCCGTAGACTTTCTGACTTAGAAGAAAGTTGGA
>PMBW01000055.1 GCA_003153075.1 Dehalococcoidia bacterium
CAAATCGTATCGGCGGAAGTGCATTCCGCGGAGCGTCCTTTGTACAGGCTGGCTTTATTGATGATGGCGCCTGTCGGACAGGCCTGCAGACAGGAACCGCAAAGGGTACATGATGATTCACCCAGCGGCAGATTAAGGTCCGCGGATATCATTGTCTGCCCGCCGCGCCCGCCGAAATCCAGGGTGCGCAAGGCTGCTACTTCTTTACAAACACGGACACAGCGTCCGCAGAGGATACACCGGTTGTGGTCGATGGCGAGGAAGCTGCTCAGTGTATCAACCGGTAATTTCGGGAAAAGGCTCTGGAACCTGTTGTTATCCATCTGGTAGCGGTAGGCCATTTTCTGTAATTCGCAATCACCGCTTGATTCGCAGAACATGCAGAAGTGATTTCTCTCAGCGAAAAGCAATTCCAGTACCTGTTTGCGGTATCTTTCGATTTGCGGAGTGTTTGTTTTAATTACAAGTCCGTCGCGTGCCGGATAATTGCAGGCCGGGATGGGTTTTTTCTCAGTTTGTATTTCCACCACGCAGAGACGGCAGGCGCCGACATCCGTTAAACCGTCGAGGTGGCACAGCGTCGGCACATCGATACCATTCGCCTTGCAAATTGCCAGGACGGTATCTCCGGTTTTCCCTTTCACGGACTGACCGTTAATGGTCAGGGTTATTTCAGCCATAAGTTTATCCTCCGATATCCAGGTCGCATCGTAAACAACGTGAAGCCTCAGCTTTGGCCTCTTCCGGTGTGTAGGCTAAAGCTACTTCTTTAAATGAGGTTTTTCTCTTGTTTGTAGGCAATTCTTTTTCATTAATGCGGGCTTTTTCTTTCGCTTCTTCATCCGTCGGTACTGTCTGCGGTGTCGGAATTGCTTCGTATTTATATCGTTCTACCCGTGGAGTGAGTGCTTTACCTTGCAGGTAGCGTTTAATTGAAGAAGCAGCGCGTTGCCCGTGTGCGATGGCTTCAATGACTGTGCGCGGACCTAAAACCACGTCGCCGCCGGCAAAAATACCGGGATGCGCGGTCGCCAGTGTCCGGCTGTCCGCCACAATCACATTATTCTTGACTTCGATGCCGTCATTCTTGATGAAAGAGGTATCCGGCATCTGGCCGATTGCTTCGATAACTGTATCCACTTCAATTTCAAATTCAGAACCGGCAATGGGTTTGGCAACTTTACGGCCGGAGCGGTCATATTCGCCCAAATCCATCTTGGTTACCAGCACGCTCTTGCCATTACCCTTGGCGGAAATCATTACCGGATTNNGCCATGGCCGGCATATCAGCCCGTTCGCGGCGGTAGATTAAATGGACCTCGGCGCCTTTCCGCAGCGCTACCCTGGCGGAATCAACCGCTGAGTTACCGCCGCCAACTACGGCGACTTTTTTACCTAAATTCACTTTATCGCCCAGGCTTATTTTTCGTAAGAATTCAATGGCATCATAAACGCCGGATAAATCTTCGCCCGGTATATTCATCTTCGTGCCGATGTGCGCGCCGGTTGCGATGAATACAGCTTTGTAGCCGTCATTCAGCAAAGCGCCGGTATCTTTCATCGGAGTATTTAGCTTTATCTCGACGCCGATTTCTTTAATTTCATCGATTTCTTTCTGTAATATGTCTTTCGGCAGGCGGTATTCAGGAATACCGACCGCCAGCATCCCGCCGGCCACCGGTAGGGCTTCAAAAATTGTAACCGGATAACCATCCATTGCCAGGTCCCAGGCGGCGGATAAACCGGCCGGTCCGGCCCCGATAATGGCGACCTTTTCTGCTTTCTGTGGTCCGCATTTTTGTTGAATCTTCGCTTTTGAATTATAGGCGTAATCCGCGGCGAACCGTTTCAGGTCACGGATCGCGACCGCTTCGTCAACCTGTGCGCGGTTGCACTTTAATTCGCAGGGATGATGACAGACCCGGCCGCAAATGGCCGGTAACGGATTCCTTTGTTTTATCAAAGCATAGGCTTCAATGAATTGGCCTGCTTTGATCAGGCTGACATAGCCGGGAATATCCAGTTCTACCGGGCAGGTATGCTGGCAGGGTGATTTGAATAAAGCACGGCAAACCGCCGCGGGACAATGTTTATCGATAATATGAGCTTCATATTCGGCTTTATAATGCCGTAATGTGCTTAGTACCGGGTTCGGACTGGTTTGCCCCAAACCGCATAATGAGCATGAAGTAATCATGTCCGCTAATGAATTCAGCGCGTCCAGGTCTTCCATCTCCGCTTCACCGCGGCTGATTTTGTCCAGGACGACCAGCATTTGGGGAATACCGGCGCGGCAGGGTGTGCATTTGCCGCAGGATTCCTCGGAGGTGAATTGCAGGAAGCTGTTTTTTACGATATCGATCATGCAGTTATTTTCATCCATGACAACCACGCCGCCGGACCCCATGATCGCTCCCTGCGCAGCGACAGATTCGTAATCGATAGGTGTATTGATCGCTTCGATCGGGATGACGCCGCCCGAAGGTCCGCCGAGTAAAGCGCCTTTAAATTTCTTACCGTTGGGAATGCCACCGCCGATATCGAAAACGAGTTTGCCCAGTGTGGTGCCGAGCGGCACTTCCACCAGACCGGGATTATTGATTTTCCCGACCAGGCACAGAGTCTTGGTACCCTTGCTCTTTTCGTTACCGACACTGGTAAACCATTCGGCGCCGTTCAGAATGATCGTAGGCACATCCGACCATGTTTCTACATTGTTGATAGTAGTGGGTTTACCGAACAGACCGCCGCCGACATTCGCCGGGAAAGGCGGACGCTGGTGGGGATTACCGCGTTTGCCTTCGATAGAAATCAGCAGCGCTGTTTCCTCACCGCAGACAAACGCCCCTGCGCCGGGGAAGATATCGATATTAAAATCAAAACCAGTTCCTAAAATATCTTTACCGAATAAGCCGTAGGCTCTGGCTTCTTCAAGCGCGTGATTCAGGGTTTCGATCGCCAGGGGGTATTCGGCGCGGATATACGCAAATCCTTCTTTCACGTTGCCGATGGCATATGCGCCGATCGCCATCCCTTCCAGGACAGCATGAGGATTACCTTCCAGTTCAGCGCGGTTCATATAAGCGCCGGGGTCGCCCTCATCACCGTTACAGACAACGTATTTGACATCACTGACGGCGCTGCGGACAAAACCCCACTTGGTAGCAGTCGCAAAGCCGGCCCCGCCGCGTCCCCTTAAGGTAGCCTTTTTTACCTCTTCAAGGACTTCCTCCGGCTTCATCTGCGTGAGCGCCCGGGCTAATCCCAGATAACCGCCGCGGGAGATATATTGCTCAATTTCAAAGGGATCAAGGTCTTGATTATGTAAAACTCTTGTTTCCTGCATGGCCATGCGAGGAGACTTCAGATCCAGCATCCATTCTTTGATCGGTTTACCCTGCAGCAGGTGTTCTGCGATAATGCGTTTGACTTTTTCATCATCAACGCTAAAATAAATCACCTTTTCCTGTCCGGGTACCAGCACGGTGACCGTAGGCTCGACACCGCAGAGACCGATACAGGCTGCTTTTTCGATAACAACGTTCTTCAATTGCCCGGCTTTTTCACCGCGGGTTTTTTCGTGTAATTTTAAAACATCCAGTTCCCGGTTGAAAGACTCCAGGACTTTGTCAGCGCCAGAAGCAATGCCGCAACTTCCCAGGTGTACTTTCACCTGCGTCTTCGATTCGAGCGCGGCCTGCTTAGCTTTGGCTGACTCGTAAAATTTCTGTAATTCGGCTGCCGATTTCAATTGTTTTATCATTGCTTTCACCTAGTTGTATGAATCCAGGATTTCGTTCAGTTTACCTGGTTTAACTCTACCGTGAATATCCTTACCTACCGCCATTACCGGCGACAGGCCGCAGGCGCCCAGACAACGGACAATTTCCAGAGAGAACCGGCCGTCAGGAGTGATCCCGCCCGGTTCCAGATTCCATTCTTTCTTCAGTCTGTCAATTATCTTATCGCCGCCCTTGACGTAGCAGCTGGTGCCCAGACAAACCTGCAGAACATATTTGCCCTTCGGCTTCATCGAGAAAAAGTGATAGAAACTGGTCACACCGTAGACTTCGCTGAAAGGCACTTTGAGATCGCGGGAAATAGCCGCGATAACCGGCTTCGGTAAGTAACCGACCTTTCCCTGTGCCTGCTGCAGCACGCGAATCAAAGACCCGGCCTTGCCTTTATTGTCATCGACAATCTTTTGAAGATCAGCGAACAGTTTTCCGCCATCCGCTTTCACGACCTTTTCGATCTCGGCGACTTCGACGGCAGTGACATCGCGCTTGATTACTTCTTCAAATTGACCGATGAGACGATGTATTTCGGCAAGTTCTGCCTTGGTGGCGCCGCTTTTGTTTACTTCTTCAACCTGTTGAACTTTTGTCTTCATTAACCTACCCTGGAAATTTTTTCCTTAGCTTTTTGCGCGAAGGTCGGATTAAATCCCTGGCCAAAAAGCTTGATCTTTATCGGTTCACTATTTCCATATTTTTTGTAGACACTACAAATTTGACAGATGTTGGTATCCCGTCCGGTCGCGCCATAGTCATCCAGCTTACAATAAGTGCCCTCGATTTCCCAACACGGTAATTCCCGGTTTTTGAAGGTAGGACATTCCAGATGCAAGGATGACGGACAACTGCATATTTCCCAGCAGGTGGTTTTACCTTCCCAGAAATCCTGTTTAGGCGCTGCCCGCGCTTTCTTTTTGACTTCCCGGATGACCTTTTCGATCTTCGCCAGATCTGCCGGCGATACCGGGCCTTGAAGCAATTCCGTTATCTGGTCTACAATCCCACGGCTCATTGCGCACCTCCAACCGTGGTTCCCCTTCTAACCTATCTTCATTGAACCATATTATAAAGAACGCTGCATCCGTTTGTATACAAAAACAGATTGCATTTTTCATTAATCCCGTAATCATTTGTGCAATTGCAGTTGCGTAATGCGTTAGGCATTTCCGCCTAATACGCAACAGACCGTAACTCAATTTTCCCACTCACAACTTGTGAAGTTCAGAGTGAAGAGTTACAATAGTGGCGGGTATAAATTATGGCTAAAATAAGAATTTTACTGGCTGACGACCACGTCATACTGCGGCAAGGCACACGGCAGCTGCTGGAACACGAGTCCGACATGGACGTCGTGGGAGAAGCTAACGACGGCGCGGAAGCCGTGGAATTAGTGAACAAGCTGAAACCGGATGTGGTCATCATCGACGTAGCAATGCCCGGGATGAACGGCATCGAAGCTACCAAGAAGATCAAGGAAAAACTGCCCGGCACTAAAATTCTGGTATTGACCGGCTACGATTACGATGAGTACATTTTCAGCCTGCTGGAAATCGGAGCAGCAGGGTATCTGTTAAAAGATGTCAGCGGCGATGAATTGGTCGGCGCCATCCGCGCGGTTTACCAGGGAGAGCCGGTGCTGCATCCCACCGTGATGCGCAAGTTGATGGACCGCTGCAAAACCACCAATCCCCGCCAGGCCGAATCCCCCTCGGATGTGCTGAGCGAACGTGAGATGGAAGTTTTAAAACTGGCGGTCAGCGGTAAAAGCAACAAAGACATCGCCGAAAATTTAAATATCAGTTTGCGTACGGTCCAGGCTCATATGCGCAGCATTTTTAATAAAATCGGCGTCGGCTCCCGTTCCGAGGCAATCGTCTGCGGGTTAAAGAAAGGCTGGTTCAGCCTGGAAGATATATCCTGAAAACTCAATCCGGGGAATTATGAAAATTCTGCGCAACCCTCATTTTTGGACAATATTCATTCTTTTTATCCTCTTTGGTTTGCTGCAATATACAGTCGCTTCCGGGCTGGCCGGAACGGAATGGGAGAAGATACAACCCAGTCTAGCACGCCTGCTGCTCTTGATCCCGATTATTTACGCCGATTGGGTGTTCGGATTTTCGGCAGGATTGATTACCACCACGGCCGCCGTGCTGGTCAGTATTCCAGGAATATTTACGATTTCACTTGCTCCCGCTGCCCCCGAAACAATTATTATTGCGGTTGCCGGCGCTGCGCTGTGTTTTTTGATCCGTTCGAAAAACATCGAAAAAGATCAAAGCGCTAAAATTGTCGCGGAACTGGAAAACACGCGGGAAAAACTGCAGCAAAACCTTGATAATCTTTACGTTGTTGAAAAACGGTTGAGCATGCTGAATGCCATTTCGGCGGCTTTGTACGGTTCGCTCGAACTGAAAGGCGTTTTCGACAAAGCAGTCCATCTTGTCAGTGAGATGATGTCCGCCGAGGTTGCCCTTTTATACATCACCGGGGAATCCCGTGAAGAACTGGAACTGGTGGCCCATAAAGGCATTTCCACGGAATTTACCGAGGCTGTGAAGCGGATCAAAATCGGCGAGGGAGTATATGGTGAAGTAGCGAAAACCGGCACGCTGATGATCGTAGAGAACACTAAAAGCAGCCTGCAAAACAACAAGGATGCGTTCCAACAAGCGGGCATCCAGGTGCAAATGGTGGTTCCTTTAATTTTTCAGGAACGGGTCAGCGGGGTAATCAGTATCGCGGCATTGCACCCGCGGCAATTCAATAATTATGACGCCGATCTAATGATATCGGTCGGCAGAGAAATCGCGGTAGCGATCGAGAACGCCCGGCTTTACGGCGCCCAACAGTCGGTTACCCAGCAATTGAGCCTGTCAGAAGGAAAATACCGCCGCCTTTTTGAACTCGCCAGCGATGCGATTTTTATCACCGACCTAAGCGGGAAACTGATTGAGGCTAACCGCGCTTCCGCAGAATTGATGGGAGACACGCTGGAGGAAGTAATCGGGACGGATATTCGCCAATTCCTTTCACCGGAAGAGCTGCAGACAGCCCGGCATGTGCGTAAACTCCTTTTACTAGGGCAGCCGTTCCCTCAACCCTACGAACAAAAACTGATCCGAAACGATAAAACAGAAGTCATCCTGATGATATCCTCAAATCTGGTCAAGCACGGTGATGAACCGCCGGTTTTCGAACATGTGGCGCGGGATGTGACCAGAGAAAGACGCATGCAGGATAACCTCAGGGCATATGTGCAGCAGATCACGAAGATCCAGGAAGAAGAACGGAACAGGATCGCCCGCGACCTGCACGACGATACAGCCCAGGCATTGTACGTTTTAACCCGGCAGGTAGATAATTATATCCGCAGTACACCCAATCTGCCACCGGAAACCGCAGCATTCCTGAAGGGGCTGGTCGAGCAGATAAAAACCGTCTCGCAGGGTGTACGCCGTTTCAGCCAGGATTTACGGCCGCCGCTGCTCGACGACCTGGGGCTGCTCTCCACCATACGCTGGTTAACCGGAGATATGGAACAGCGCACTCACATCATCATCAAACTGACAGTGACGGGCAAGGAGCGCCGTTTAGCGCAGCATGTTGAACTGGCGATCTTCCGCATTGTCCAGGAAGCACTGCGCAACGTGGAGAAACATGCTTCCGCTACCACCGTTGACGTCAAGATCGAATATACCGATGGGAAGATCAATATCACCGTAACCGACAACGGCAAGGGATTCAAACTCGCCGGTGAAGTCGGGGAACTGCCGAGGGAAGGGCGTCTCGGCTTGATGGGCATGAAAGAACGTGCACACCTGCTGGGCGGCAATATCAACATTAAATCGGAAATAAACCACGGCACCGAAGTATCGATTGAATTGCCGGGTTAGTGTACAGTTAGAAGTCATAAAAGTAAAAAAGAGGAGCCCTCATGAAGCGGACTCCTCTTTTAGTTTTTGCTTAAAAAGTAATATATTCTATTTGCTTTGCAGTTCTTTTATCTTTGCCTGGAAAGCCGGGACGATCTTCTTCCAATCGCCGACAACGCCAAAACGCGCCTCCTTGAAAATGGCTGCTTCCGGGTCGCGGTTTATGGCGATGATATTCTTGGCGCCGGAACACCCCGCGATATGCTGACTGGCGCCCGAGAGCGCGACGGCAATATATACATACGGCGAAACAATCTTGCCGGTCAAGCCGATCTGCACAGTATCCGAAATCCAGCCGGCATCACAGGGCGGACGCGTGGCGCCCACCGCGCCTTTCANNCCGATGCCTCTGCCTCCGGCAACAACCACCGATGCGTCTTCCAGTTTGATACCCTCGGCTTCATGGACCACTTTCTGCAGGACATTGGTCTTGATCGCGGCCGGGTCTAATCCGGCATCAACCGCAACGACCTCTCCCTTGCGGGAGCTGTCCGGTGTCAGCGCGGTCATTGCCTTGGCGCGCACGGTGGCCATCTGCGGCAAGGTCTCCATGGTATACACTGCGCGCGCATTCCCGCCGTAGACCGGTTTGGTCAACAGGAGCTGTTTGCTCGCGGCATCAATATCCAGCGCAATGCAGTCCAGCACAGCCGCGGTAGCCAATCTGGCAGCCGCGCGCGGCGCCAGATCGCGCCCGATGGTAGTCTGTCCCAGCAGCAAAATCCGGGGCTGCGCCTGCTTGACCACCTTCTCCAGCACCGCCACATATGAATCGGTGCGGTAGTCTTTCAGCAGCGGCGCATCGACGACATAAACCTTATCGGCGCCAAAGGCAATCGCCTCAGCGGCAATATTCGCCACACCGCTGCCTGCCACGACGGCGCTCAGTTCTTCCTTCAGGTCGTTCGCCAGCTTACGGCCGGCGCCCAGTAATTCTTTGGCNNCGGCCATTATCTTTCTCCTTAATTCAAACTTTTTCCGTCTGCCGGAGCAGACCTAAATCAGTTTGACCTCCACGAGTTTCTTTGCCAGATTGGCGGCGGCCTCTTCTTCATTCTCGCCGGTAATGATCTCACATTTTCCCTCACGTACCGGCTGGAACAGTTTGACCGTCTTCGTGCGGCGTCCCTTNNCTTCAATAACGTCATAGCCGTCGGCCGTCACTTTTTCCACCTTGACCTTGCCGTCCAGCGCCTCGATCTTCTTGGCTAATGTTACCTGGGGCACGCCCAGTATTTCGGCAATGCAGGAACCGGTCTGGCCGGAATCCCAGTCTGCTGCCTGACGGCCGCAGAAAATGAGGTCGAACTGACCGACCTTTTTGATCGCCGCGGCCAGGGCATAAGCGGTTGACCAGCTGTCCCCGCCGACAAAGGCCGGGTCTTCCAGCAGGATCAGTTCATCCGCGCCCAGGGAAAGCGGTTTCTTCACGACATCCCGCAGCAGATTAATGCCCAGGCTGATCACGGTGATTTTCCCGCCTTTGGCATCTTTGATCTTCAGCGCCGCCTCAACCGCCTGTTCATCAAAAGGACTGAGTACCGAAGGAATACTGGTTTGAGGCACCAGGGTATTCGCCGCCAGGTCAATCTTGAAACTGGAGGGAGGCGCTTCCGGGTCGAGTATCTGCTTGACGCAAACAATCATGTTCATTTTATGGTACTTCCTAATTTAAAATACTGAAAGTAATGTCCAATTAAGGATTGAATAATCCTTAATTGGACATTTGTCTTCTGGCGTAACGTTTACAT
>PMBW01000237.1 GCA_003153075.1 Dehalococcoidia bacterium
TTTGTCTTCTGGCGTAACGTTTACATACCCAGTTCTTTAGCTAATGCCTCGCGTTCATAATTGCCGTCCCCAAGGGTAACCTCCCAAGCTTTGGCACGCCGGTAATACAAGTGCATGTCGCTCTCTACGGTGAAACCTATCCCGCCGTAAATCTGGTGACCCAGGGCGGTTACCCGCCGGTAAGCTTCGCTGGTCCAGGCCTTTGCCATTGCGATTTCCTTTCCACAAGACATACCTTCACTGAATCTCCAAGCGGCTTCATAGGTTAAAAAGCGGCTGCCGTCGATGTCCATTACCATACTGGCAATGTAGTGCTGAATGACCGGGAAGCTCCCCAACGGACGATCGAAAACGATTCTTTCTTTCGTGTGGTCAGCTGACATTTCCAAAACCTTTTGCGCGCCCCCGACCATTTCGGCGCATCTGGCTATTCTAACCTGCTGTAAGGTCTGCTCCAGCACACCCCATGCCTGGTCCAATTTGCCAATGATATTTTTCTTGGAAACTTTTACTTTATCGAAGACAACTTCACACAGTTTATCGTAGGCGATTGTCTTTAACAGCGTACACTTGATTCCCGGGCTCTTCCTGTCGACCAGAAAAGCAGTGATTCCTTCCTCCGGCGTTGTTCCCTTTTTCGTCCGGGCGATACAAATGATGTAATCAGCGATAAGGGCATCTGGCACATAAAGCTTGGTACCGCTAATGACATAGTCGTCTTTATCCGCGACGGCTTTAGTTTCGATAGAAGCAGCGTTATAACTGCCGCTTGTTTCGGTCAAAGCCAGGGTCATAATAGCCTTACCATCGGCAATCTTGGGCAGCAAATCCTGTTTTTGCTCTTCACTGCCGCTGTTCAGGATAAAAAGACCGCCAAGTAGAACGGTGGAGAAGAAGGCGCCCGGTAAACAGGCACGGCCCATTTCTTCCTCAATCGCCACCAGGTCAATCATGTTCCCGCCGCTGCCGCCGTACTTATCCGGGAATATCAAACCCAACCAACCCAGTTGGGCCATTTTTTGCCAGAGCTCAGCGGGGTTACCTTTTTCATCCTCTCCCATCTGTCTTACTAAGGACTTCGGGCATTCCTTCTCAAAGAAGTCACGCGCCCCTTTTTTTAACATTTTCTGTTCATCATTAAAATCGAAATCCACTTTATCGCCCTCTCTTTCAAGAATTATTTTTATTTAACGGGCCTCCCGGCCATGCTTCGGATGATGGCTCCTGTGAAATCGTTATTTCTTAACAGGCATCACCATCTGCGGTTCCCTGGGCAGACCCATGGCTATGGTAGCTATCAAACTTTTCATCATTTCATCAGAGCCGCCGCCAAAACTTCTCACTACCATCTCCCTGTAGCCCAATTCAACCCGGCCCTTTAACGGCGCCCATTTTGAAGTGGGTTCGAGCTGACAGGATAATCCGAGAATCTGCATACCGGCATTGGCAACCCTCTGGCCGGCCTCAGCTTCCCATACCTTCGAGGCGGCCCCCGTCCAGGCAGGGCTTTCACCCTTATCCACTAACCATCCTATCCGGGCATTCATTAAACGAAGTATATTCATTTCAATAGTAGCCTGTGCTAAACTCTGCCGTACAAACGGGTCTTTGCATAATGGTTTCCCATCGCGCTCCGTCTCTTTGGCATACTTGATCAAGTCTTCGGTTATTTTTGTTGCCCAGGGTGAAGCGCCAACGCTTACTCTCTCGGTAGATAAAGCCTCTCTGGTTATACCCCACCCCCCGTCTTCAGGGCCGATGCGGTTTTTCTTGGGAACCCTGACGTTATCGTAGAAGATCTCGTGCGTCTTCATTCCGGATATTGTGTGCATTTCCTGGATGGTAACGCCCGGGCTCTTCAGATCCGCCATCAGCAGGGAGATACCCTTGTGCTTCGGCGCGGCAGGATTGGTTCTGACCAGGATCCAGTGGTAATCGGCAGTATGAACGCCGCTGCTGAACATCTTCTGCCCGTTTACGATATAATCATCGCCGTCAGCTACTGCGCGCATCTGCAATGATGCCAGGTCGGTGCCGGCATTGGGTTCGGTATATCCCAAAGCAAATAAGGCTCCCTTGGAGATCTTGGGCAGCCATTCTTTCTTTTGTTCTTCAGTGCCAAATTTCATCAGAGTCGGGCCCGGCACTCCGCCCTGGAAGTTCGCCCAGTGACCGGGCAGGTTAATACCACGGCGGGCTACCTCTTCGGCAATTATATGTCTTTGATCGGCGGAAAGCCCCGCTCCCCCGTATTCTTTGGGCCACGAAGGAGTAAGCCACCCCCTGGCGGCGAGCTTCAGGCCGAACTCTTTCGAATCTTTTAAGTTAGCATCAGCAGACTCGCCGCGCTCTTCCGGTGATTGAGCAAGTCCGGGGCTGATGTTTTTATCGATCCACTCACTTACCTCTTTTCTGAACTTCTTTTGCTCTTCTGTATCGAATTGGCCAACAGAATACTCTTTAAAATCCATGGTTCGTTTGTTCTCCTTTATATTTGTCGTTTTAAATACTTGTCGTTTTTAATGTTTATCGCTTCTTATCCTGGGTGGTGTCTTAAAATCAATTCGATTACTGTTCTGGAAGTCTTTTTCTAATCTTCCCTTATTATTACTACTGATAATCTCTATGAGATTCGCTGTCGAATCAAGTGATGCGACGAACAAACTTCAGATAATTGTATTCGACTATTTATGTATTTCAGGTCTGCTGCGACCCACCTGATAAAAAACTGCAGGCTCGAACTCTTACATTATCGTTGGTTTCGATTATCTTACCCTCAATCGAGCCGCGTATTGAAATTTGATGATTTGTGACTTGCCTTGACCTGTGATAGTCCCGAATTTGATTCAAAAAAATATTTATTATTAGGCTAATTATACAACTATGGCTCAGAGCACGCAACCCGGAAAAGTGAGTCAGCTGGCCGTATATTCCTTGTCACAATCATAACTGAAAATCTTGCCGGAAAATTGAAAGGTTTATGGTTGAAAGTAAATCTTCAGGGAAAAGAAAGTTCTGATTTACTATGCCGGACGACGGTTTATGCTGATTGGCGAAAAGCCAACTCTGGTGCCGTCTGCGTCCGCCGTAACTATAATTTCTCCCTGGGCTTCCTCGAAACCGGTTTTGTAAGCCCTACCATATCCCCTTAAGGTTTCCTTAATAACGGTAGCTCCGGCTTTTTTTGCCAATTCAGGTGTTCCGTCGCAGGAGCAACCGTCTACAACTAAAACCTCTACCATATACCCCGATCGTTTGAGAGACGCATAGGGAATAGATTGAATAGTGTGTTGAATGCCGTCTTTTTCGTTCAGAGCCGGTATCACTACACTGATGGTTTTCGTTTTTAAATTAATTTTTTGCCTAACCCGAGGGATATTTAAATTTTCCGATCTATTTAATATGTTTACCATATTCCATTATTCCAATCGGTGAAAAACAATTACCCGCGGCTCACCTTTTTTTAGTCTCATAATTCTACTATTAGAGATATTACAAACTTATAAAATAAAACAAGAATGTATAACAAAAATGTTAAATTTGCGAAACATAATCTCCGTGAGCACTTTGAGCCGCTTAACCCTGAGAGTCTGGAATAATAAATTACGGGTATGCTGATGAAGAAAATGTCTCTGGTCTGACCGTCATACCCACATTTATAAATTCTAAAAGCGCAAAAAAACTCCGGCGATGATACTGGAGGCCAAACACCATTTTTAGAAGCAGGTATGCAAATTATTTTATGTATTTATTAAGATAATCAGGCCAACCTGACAATTAATTTTGATCATTCAGGGGAATCCGCAGACTGATATATGGTATATTATATTGAACATCTCTTCGAATCAGGAGTGACTAAACGTGCGTGTAAAAACTAGTCACACGTTATATTTTATAGACATTCTAACTGTTTTACTGATCCTAATCATTACTTTTTTCCCGAACAACGTCATCAGAATAATCCTGGGTTTGCCATTTGTCCTGTTTTTTCCGGGTTACGTTCTGCTTTTTGCCCTGTTTCCACGGAAGGAGAACCTTTCAGAGATCGAACGGTTGGCGCTGGATTTTGGACTTAGTCTGGCAGTTGTGCCGCTTTTAGGGCTGGTCCTGAACTATACACCCTGGGGCATCAATCCGAATTCCATTCTTTATTCACTCTCCGGTTTTGTGGTTATTTTTTCGATAATCGCATGGTTCAGGCAAAGAAAGTTCACAGACTCAGAGACACCTTCCTTCCGGATCGAATTCACGTGGTGGGGAAAAAAGAGTTTATTAGAAAAAATATTATCGGTAGTTTTAGTGTTTGTAATAATTGGTTCCATTGGAGCACTGGTATATTCGATTGCAGTACCAAAAGTTGATGAGCGCTACACAGAGTTTTCCGTATTGAACTCCGAAGGGCAGGCGAAAGACTATCCGGAGCAACTGCTACTGGGCAATACCGGAAAAGTCAACCTGGTTATTGCCAACCGCGAGCTGCAGGACACAACTTACAGAATTTGTTGATTGCCCCGGCAATTAAAAAGCCGCCATATTTGGAATAGTAGGACGGTAAGTCCGTACCGCCGCCGCCGAGGGTAATTCTATTGGGAGCTCTGGAGAGAATCATACTTGTACACCAATTTACAGCTAATTTGAATCAAATATTATCACTAACCACGTAAAATGGCAAATACGGTACACGCGGGAATATTCTAATTGAGCTAAACCCTTAAAATTCAGGCTTTGGGGAAAAAGTGACACAATTAAGACTAAACATTCACATAACAAGTAATCAAACCTGATTTTGAATAAATGCTTCATGTCCCAATCGCTTTTTTAAATCCTGATCGATCCAGAACCGGGCTGGGAAAAAGAAGAGCCGTTGCGGGCTTCCCATGTGCCCGCAAGTCGCGCCGAATTGACCATTGTAACCTTTGACCCAGGGTTGACAGAGACTGAAGGTTTTCGGACTAAGCAGGGATATAGCATAATGCTGCCGCGCCACGTGCTCGTTCGCTTGTCTAAATACTTGTTTCACCCCGTCCGTGCTGTTAGCCGCCATCGCCCTGGGATAAAAGGCGTCAAAAACAGGATCACTGACCATTAATGAGTTAGAGATTAAGTCCCCCGTCTGAAACCGGTGCAGCTGCATAAATGGCACATGGGTGCGGCCCAATGTTCCCGCCCCATAAGCCAGCTGGTCATGCTTGCGTCCGATTCTGACAAAATCATTCCACGCTACGGCGTCCATTATTCTTATGTCCATATCTATCCCGACATCAGCAAAGTAGGTCTTGATGACGGGCAGTATGTCCAGATCCCACATTGCATCCGCAACGATGTTGGTCTTAAAACCTGTGGGATAGCCGGCATCCGTCAAAAGCTGCCTGGCCGCCGCGGGGTTGTAGGCATATTCGTCCTTCAAATCTTGCGGCCATTCACCGTATGGTAATCCCCATCCTTTCAGGTACATTGAAGTTAGTGATGAAGGATAAGGATCGACAGTTCCGTGATATAAGGTCCGGGCAATGGTTGGCAAGTCCAGTGCCATTTGCATGGCTTTTCTGACCCTGATGTCATTAAAAGGAGGTTTATCATTTCTAGGGTCTATTGTGTTCGTCGTGCCCAGGGGAACCGGTATCTGTAATATTTCAGGGTTCGTTTTCGCCACAGATTGTGCCTGTCTCATCGTAACTTCATCTATAACATCAATCTGCCCTTTGCGCATCGCTTCCAGGGCTGTCTCGTCATCAGGTATTACGACAATCTTGAATTTATCAACGTAGGGGAGCTTATTCCGCGGGTAGCGCTCATCATATCCCCAATAGTTGGGGTTCTTTATCATGGTTGCCGCATTGCCGGAAATAAAGTCCTGTAAAATAAAAGGGCCGGTACCGATGGCATGATGCCAATCATTCAGGTCACCCCATTTTTCCACAGCCTCACGCGCCTCTATACACGACGTGGGACTATAATGCGCTATCAGGGTCTCCGCGATAAACTCCTGATTTGGTGTGTTCCACTTAAAGACAACGGTATACTTATCCGCAGCGGTGACAGATATTAGTTCCCTGAACATTGTTACTTTGGCATGAAACGGGGCAGGTTGAGTAAAGCCGCTGCCCAGACCGTATAAGCGGTGAAAGTGATACACGACATCATCCGCAGTGAACTCGCGGCCGTTTACCGGTGGTATATCCTGCCAGTGAACGCCTTTCCGCAGATGCAAAACAATAATCCCCGGATCCGTAAATTCCCAGTTTACGGCCAGGTGTCCCTTCATATACTCGCTGGGGGTAACTATCTTGTAGTCGAATTCTGCCGGATTATATGTCCAATCCTCCGCCGTCAGCTTTTCCATCCAGGCTGTATATATCTGCGGAAGTAACTCGGCGAAATAGGGGTCCCAGTTTACAATATTTTTAGTGGTTCGGAAAGCCATTTCACCGCCGTACTGCGGTTTAGCCAGGTTATCCCACCATGCGGCTTTCTTTTTCATGATATCTCCTTCGTTTTTGGCAACTGTTTTCTATGTTTTCTCCGCACCGATTAATACTTCATCGCCCTGCCACCGATACTGTGTATTCAGTCTTTCGGCTGCAGTTATTCTATCCATAAATTCAGCTACTTCCTGTCCCCTCTCATCGTTCTTAAGCGCTTCGGGTTGCCTGTGCTCATTGACCAAACATGGAATATAACTTACCCGCGAGATTTTCCTGTTATTGATAATGCACTTCGCGATGATGGCGCGGTTTTTAGTTGGGTCAGAACCCCCGCCGGGAGCATCAAGATAATCACGCGTCCTGATTTGCGCCTTTGTTTCCGGAGCCATAGCTGGAACGAAACGTCCCAGACCATGAAAGATCGCTTTCCCTTTATACAGCTCAATGCCTTTGAGTCCGTGAGCATGATGCCCCAGGATCAGATCAGCACCGGCATCAATTGCGGCATATGATACCTGTTGATCGTACATTGCCAACTTATCCGGCGAACCCATAATACCCTTGTGAAAGGCGACTACCAGAACGTCGCAAAGAGGCCGGAGTTTCTGGACATCGTCAATCATCATTCCGAGGCTGCGAGGCTCGGCAAAGGTGTAAATTTCCGGCACACCGCCCGGATTTGGCATATTCATTTCGTAGGCCGTAATAATCCGTACGTATGCACATCCAGGCTTGGCTGGAGTGGCCCAGGACCCCATCGGACCAATGCAGTTATAATTGAGAAAACCAATGCGCGTTCCATTACACTCAATTACAGCCGGTCTCCGGGCCTCATCAATGTTCATTCCGGCTCCGACAGTTGTAATATTATATTTTCCAAACCCGCTAATTGTGTCCTCTATTCCCGGAGAACCACTATCCCAGACGTGATTACCCGCAAGAGTGATCACATTAAAGCCGGCATCGGCTAAAGCACACATATTGCCCGGCGGACAACCCGGATAGGGATGGTACATTTCTACGTAGGTACTTACCCCTCTTGCTGTAAAGACGATCTCTCCTTGGCCAACAACTACATCACCGGATTTCAACACAGGCGCCGCCAGGGATAGGAAAGACTTGCCCTCCTGCTCCCCAAGGACCAATTCTCCCACCGCTAACAGCGTTATTGACTTTTTTGCCAATTTCAGCCCCTCCAATTATCGACTGGCGCTAAGGCCTGATACCGTATGCGAATTCTGATCTGTCGATTGACCCGTTTAAGCGCTATTTGCAAAACAGCTTTGATACGCTTCTAAGAAGCTGCTCCGGCTCTATGAGAATAGCCTAGCGCCTCATTTCCTTTTTCAGCTTCTGATCTATCCAGAACCGTCCCAGATAGAAACTCAACATTAGCGGACCGCCAACTACTCCCCAGGTCGAGCCGAATTGCGCATTGAAACCTTTGACCCACGGCTGACACAAAGAGTATGTCATCGGCTGCAGCAGGGATATGGTAAAATGCTTCCGCGCAATATACTCATTTGCTTCTCTCAATACCAGCAAAACCTCTTCCTGACTATTGGCGGCCAGCGCTCTTGTATAGAAGGAGGTACAAACCGGATCGTCAATCATGCCATAGTTATTATAAGATCCGACTTGCAACCGGCTAAGCTGGTCAATTGGAGGAGCGGTGTGACCTAAAAGCCCGGTCGGCGCGTGTACCATCTGATCATATTTGTGACCCGTCTTTGCAAAAGAGCCCCACTCGCTGCTTTTAATAACCCGTATTTCGAGGTCAATACCCACGCGGGCCAAGTAGGATTTAACTATCTGTAATAAATCAATATCTGTGCTGGGTTCTACCGCGATATTAGTTTTAAACCCATCGGGATATCCGGCTTCAGCTAAAAGCGCCCTGGCCGCAGCCGGGTTATAGGCGTATTCATCCCTCAGGTCTTGCGGCCACTCTTCGTATGGAAAGCCCCACCCTTTCATATACCGCGAAGTTAATGTGTCGGGGTACGGCTCAACCGTGCCCTGATAGTATGTTCTGGCTATTTCGGGAAGGTCTATCGCCATTTGGGTTGCCTTTCGGACCCTGATGTCATTAAAAGGGGCTTTATCGATTCGCGGATCCATGGAAAAAGTGGGCGGAAGAGGTGTGAATATCTGTAATAGTTCCGGATTTGTTTTCTGCATTGCTTGCACCTGCTTAAACGATAAGCCATCGATGATATCGATCTTACCGGCTCGCATTGCTTCAAGGGCTGCAGTATCGTCAGGCAATACCAGATATTTAACAGTGTCCAGATAAGGAAGTTTATTCCGCGGATAGCGTTCGTCATGTCCCCAGTAATTACTATTTTTAACCAGGGTCGCTGAAACACCGGAGACAAAATCTTTTAAAATAAACGATCCTGTTCCTATTGCATGATGCCAATCACTGACATCTCCCCATTTCTTCACTGCATCAGGGTTCTCCAACCAGAGAGCGAGGTCCGGACCAAGCAGGGTTTCAATAATGAACTCGGTGTTGGGTGACTTCCATTTAAACACAACCGTATACCGGTCAGGGGCATTTACCGATATCAAATCTTTAAAAGCTGCGGAGCGAAGCGGACTTGGTTTGGTAAAACCTCCGCCTATGCCGCACAACCGGTTAAAATGAAATACTACGTCGTCAGCAATGAACTCCCGTCCGTTTGCAGGCGGGATGTCTTGCCAGTGAATCCCTTTCCGCAAATGAAAAACAATGGTTCCCGGTTCCGTAAACTCCCAGTTTTCTGCGAGTTGCCCTTTTAGATATTGGGAAGGGCGGCAGCATGTCTTATAGTCAAAAACCGCGGGGTTTACCGTCCAGTCATCTGTGTGTAATTTTTCCATCCAGGCTGAATTTATATTTGCGGTCTTATCGCCGAAATATGGGTCAAAGTTCATGATGTTCCAGTTCGCCCGAATAACTAATTCTCCCCCATACCTTGGTTTTTCAAGTGTCTCCCACCAATTTCCGCTATTCCTTTTCATACTGCCTTCTTCGGATTTCGTTAAATAATTCTCCATGGGATCGAATCAATCCCAGGGTATTGAAAACAAGTAATCGGCGCTTGTTTAAACACGGAGATACAAAGTGAGTCTTTTAAAACTCACTTTGTATCTCTCAATTAACTCGAACTGTTGTTTTCTAATATCCGAATGACTTTTTTACGCCCTGATCTATCCAGAACCGCGCGCCGTAGAAACCCTCGAGGAAGGGGACAAGTGTTCCCGGGATTGACCGGTTCTGACCATTGTAACCCTTGAGCCAGGGCTGACTGAGCCCTAAGGTGTTGGGTTGCAGTAACGCTATGTAATAGTGCTGCCGCAAGGAATACTCGTTTGCCGCTGTCAGTACTTTCTTCACACCAGGGATAGTGACAGCTGCCAGGGCCGCGGGATAGAACGCGTCAAAGGTGGGATCACTGACCATCATCCAGTTGGACATATAGCCTGTACCGTACGCTTGAACCTCTCTCAGCGGCT
>PMBW01000191.1 GCA_003153075.1 Dehalococcoidia bacterium
AAGTTAGTTTTATCATGCTGGACACTAGTTCACTGGTAATCTTTAATGTACCCTGACCGTGTGCTGCCACCATCGATTGTTCTGCATTTAAAACGATATTCAAGAAGACCTGCTGCATCTGGAAGTAGTCAGCCATAACGTTCGGCAGAGCGGGATCTAATTTGCATTCGACGGTGATATTATTGGTTCTCCAATGATAGCTGCGCAAATTGAGCACATCCTCGATAACCTGGTTCATCTGCACCGACGCCTTGGATGGAGTATGCTTACGCGCGAAGCTGAGCATATTCCTGACCACGACAGCAGCCCGCTTGGCTTCACCGTTGATTGTGGTCACATCTTCTTTAATGTTATCCGGCAGCCCTTCATCAGCCAATAATTCGGATAAACCGAGAATGCTGGACAGCGGGTTATTCAATTCATGCGCGATGCCTGAAGCCATCTCCCCCACAGATGCCAGGCGGTCGGTCAGGTACAATCTATCCTGGCGGTCCATCTCCAGAGTAATGTCAGTGAAAATAATCAAGAATAATTCGTCTCCCTGCATACGTGTAATACTGACGGTGAGGGTTTTACGGAAGCCGTCTCCTTTATACTGTAATTCGGTCCGGAATTCAGGAGATTGACCGGCAATAAACCCAGCGGCCTCAGAGCTCAAACTATTCAGTGAGAAAATGTGGTTGATCGATTTGCCCGCTAAACTGACATCGCCCAATTCGAACATCGAATTAAAAGCAGCATTCGTTAACTTGATATTTTGAGATTTATCGATTACCAAAACCGCATTGGGGATCTTTGCCAGAATGCGGTCGATAAATTCTTTTTGAGTGCGGATCTCGGCTTGCGATTTTTCAATCGAGCCGAGCATCCCATTGATGTTATCGGCTAAACTCGATAATTCGTCTTTTCCGGATACCGAGACGCGCTGCGATAAATTTCCCCGGGAACCGATATTACCAACACTGGCACTGAGTTCCGTCATACGGTTTAGAATTGTTTTATTAACGACAAACGTGAACATAAAGAAAAAGACGATGCTAATTAATACTAACGATACATGCAAATAAGCCAGGGTATTCTGCCCCTGGGCATAAATATCCCGGGGCAAATCAACACGGAAAACGAAAGCCGGAAGTCCGCGCAGATCACTAACGAGTGTATATCCGGAAACCTTTTTACTATTAACAATCTGGATGTAAGCAGCATTAGAACGATCAGCGTCTTTTATTGCCGCGGTCAATTCAGGCGGAAAACCAGGAGAATCCAGAGGCAGCAGCGCTAACGACAGATTAGTGGTTTGACCGAGGGTACTAATAACGGAAGCATCCAGGAAACGTCCCATAATCAATGTACCGACGGTGGGCCCTTCATTATTACTGGTTAAAATCGGCCGGGATACGGCTATCATCGGAAGACCGGAAACAATAATAATACCGGAAGTACGGCCTTTTAGAGAGGCGGGGTATGCCGTGTTACCTCCGGATAAATATGTCCGGAGATCTGATGGAACAGGGATTTCCGTAGAATTTACCAGGTCGTACGCGTGTTGAAAAACAATCTGCCCCAGAGAATCCATGATTACAATCAGATTAAGATCAGTAGAAGAAAAGGTTGCAGTAGTCAGATTAACTTTTTTAAAATCACCATTCTGATTAAGCGTAAATTGATAAAGGTCATCCCAGGACGCCCAGTCATGACACAATGTATCCATAGATTTAGTCCTGGCAGATAAGGCATCCGAAACCCTGGCCGAATTTTCGACAACGTCCTGGTCTTCTAATTTTTTATAGCCATTCATAAACATGAGATCTGATATAAGGAACAACATGGAAAATAAAATCAAGGTGGCACAAAATACCACTATGAAAGTTCTTCTTCCGATGGAAAGGTTGTACATTATTTGCCTGCTTTTGTATAACTTTTGTATAAATAGTTCATTATTTTGCCGGTGTTATTTTGCACGCTTCCGTATTATTGCACGGGTTCCAGCCTGTCAGTAAGTTCTAAGTGACCAATAAAGAAGACCCGCCCGTTTAGAGTATGTGATACCCCGGAATGATAGTTTTTGAACCCGACAGTTCAGGAAATTGAGCCGTTAAGGTCAATTTTTCAAGGTAATTTCGGACCGAACCGCGGACAATTCAGGAAAAACGCGGTATTTTCTTTTGACAAAATTCCACGCTGGAAACACGTTCCCAAAAATTGCCGGGTAATTCGCTTTTTTTATGCCGTTATTAGGCCCCGTATAGTACCTTTAGCGGCGACGTATCTAGTACTATTAGGTGATTGTTAGGTGTAATGAGTATGCTTGATAATAGTAAAGTATGTTTTAAGAGAATTGTCTATACCTTAACAGGCTTGTATAAATTCAAAGGAGATGAGCGTAACATGAAAGTTGAAAGTAAAAAGTATTATCGAACCGCAGAAGTATGCCAGGCCGCAGGGATCAGTAAGCCCACATTCTTCCGCTGGCTGCGAGAGGGCACTTTCCTCGATGCCAAAAGAAGAGATATGCGGGGATGGCGGCTATTTACACGCGAGGAACTGGACTCAATAGTAGTACGGGCTAACCGTATCAATGAAGGCGAATAATAATACAGGTAGATAAAAAACAGGAAAAAATAAAAAACAGACATTTAATTATTGCCCATTGCTGGAGATGAGGTGAGTAAATGAACGAAACGACAAAGATCAAAGTCCTGCTGGTAGATGACCACACTGTAGTGCTGGAAGGGTTAAGACGTATCCTGGGATTAGACCCGGATATTGAGGTAGTGAGCGTGGCAAGAAATGGCAGCGAAGCCATCACGATGGCAACCAGTCTTTCACCCGATGTAATAGTGATGGACCTGAAAATGCCGGTAATGGATGGAGTGGCGGCGACGAGAGAATTAAAGGCAAGATTCTCTAATATCAGGATCCTGATGTTGACGATGTGCGGCGATGACCTGGTAGAAAAAGCGATGGAAGCCGGCGCATCCGGGTATCTGCAAAAAGACTCCGCCCCAAAAGAAATTGCCAACGCTGTGCATCAGGTCTTCCAGGGACTTTGTCCGATCTCACCTTCATTGACACGCAGTTTAATGGCAGAGCTGGCCGGACTCCGGCAAAAGGGTCAATCGCTGATATTAAGCGCACGTGAAGTCGAGGTTTTAAAATTGATCGCNNGTAGGACAGATCTTTGATAAACTCGGTGTTAATGACCGTCCGCATGCGGTTTCCGAAGCAATCAGACAAAAACTGATTTCTTGAGCAGTAATTTAATAACTGACAGATCAAAAAGACTCACAGCGAAATGCTGTGAGTCTTTTTATAATCAGTTTGAGTGTCAGGTGACAAGGTGTAAATATTAACGGTTTCACAGGCACGGAGGCCTGTGCTACTGACATTCACAGGCACGGAGGCCGGTGCTACTAATGCAAAAGGCATTTTAGACGTTTCTGATGGCGGAGACTAATTCCTCGGTGGTAAAAGGTTTTTCCAGGAGCTGGCACCCGGCGGTATTGGCAAATTCAGGGATATTCCGGGATAAAGAGTCTCCCGTCATAAAAACTACTTTACTTGAGAGTTCGGGGAATGTGCGGCGGATATGTTTATAGAGTTCAAGGCCGTCAATACCCGGTGTCCTGATATCCAGCAGGCAGAGGTCAAATTTATTCTCATCTAACAGTTTAACGGCTTTTCTGCCATCCCCGGCCAGAATAACATTGAACCCTTCTTTAGTTAACACCCTGAAACAAATAGTACTGATGACTTTTTCATCTTCAACAACCAGCAAATTCCTAGTGCCGCTATTTTGATCCACTTTCATCTCCCGTAATTTTAGAAGTGTCGATGGGCAATTCGATGGTAAATGTAGCTCCGCTGCCGTATTTACTTTTAACGTAAATCATGCCGCCGTGTCTTTTCACAATACCGTAGCAGAGACTCAATCCCAGGCCGGTACCGACACCTACTTCTTTAGTGGTGAAGAACGGCTGGAACAGTTTCTTCATGTTTTCTTCGCTGATACCTTCGCCATCATCGGTGAAGGAGACCACGACCTTGCCGTCAATCGCAGAACTCTCAACCTGCAGTTTGCCCTGTTTGTGGGCATGCGTCATTGAATATTCCGCATTTAATATCAGGTTGAGGAAAACCTGCTGGATCTGAATATTGTCCACCATTATTTCCGGCAAATCCGGGTCAAGTAAAACAATAACCTCAATATTATTTACGGTTTGTTCGTAATGCCGTAAACGCAGCACGTCGTTGATGATCTTATTAATCTGAGTCAAACGCTTGGCCGGCGGTTGTTTCCGCGCGAAGGCCAGCAAGTTTCTAACAACATCGGTTGCCCGGCTGGCTTCGCTATTGATATCACTCAAATCTTTTTTAACATCTTCAGGGAAGTCGGTCTGCATCAAGAGTTGGGACAGCATAACAATGCCGGTTAAGGGATTATTCAGTTCATGGGCGATGCCGGCCGCCATTTCACCGACAGAAGCCAGACGGTCATTCAGATATAGTTTTTCCTGTTCTTCCCGCTGTCCGGTGATATCCCGCCCGATGACCAGGTATTCATTTGAACTCATCGTAATAATAGTGAGCTCGAAGGTTTTTTCTATTTCACCTATTTTAGACCGGTGTTCCGTAACCACGACCGAACCTTCCACCTCGCTGATCTTATCACCGGCAGCAACGATTTCCTGAAAGGGGACAAAATTACTAAGGTGTTTACCGATTGCTTCAGCCTCAGTAATGTTAAAGAGCGCACAGAAGGCTTTATTGGCCAGCGTAATATTTTCCTGGCCGTCCACTACGAGGATCACAATGGGCGTATATAATAGAAGGCGTTCGAAAAGGTGCTTCTGGTGATGCAGTGTGAATTCCGTTCCTTCAATTTTTCCGAGCATCATGTTAATATTTTCTGCCAGATCAGATATTTCGTCCTTTCCTTTCAAAAAAGGGGCCGGCAAGGAGATGATCTTTGAGACATCACCGGTGTGCCCGATAACACTGACGCCTTCCGCCAGGGCAGCGAACCGAGTCAAAATCGTCTTCCGCATAATAAATATGAATATCAAACCAAATAAAACGCTTGCCAGGGCCAATACGGCGAAAAGGAAAATCACAGTCAGCCGCCCCTGGTTATAAACATCCCGCGGCATTGTGGTCTTGAGAATAACCGCCGGATTTCCGGATAAATCATTTATTAATGTATAGCCAGCAGCGTATTGATTGTTTAAAGGTTCGGTATAATCCGCCCCCGGCGCGCGTAAGGCGGCCCGGGCTTTACTGATATCACCCGGTATTTGCGTGTTGTTTTCCTGCCAGAGACTAATGGCCGTGGCGGTCGTGGCGGAAAGGGAATTAATAAAGTGAGCATCCATCAGAACGCCAAAAATGAGGGTACCGTTGCTTGGTCCCTGCAATAAACTGGTCAGGATGGGGTGTGAGGATACTAAAAGCGGGTTGTCTGCCAAAAGAACGACACCGGAAACGCCGGATGAATTATCCGGTTTTCCGGAGAAAGTCCCGGAGGAAAATTGTTTATACAATTCCTGCGGAATAACGGTTTCCTGGTGGTTTGCCAGATCATACGCTTTGCCGTGAACAACCTGCCCGGATTTGTCGAGGACGATGATCAAATTCAGATTTTTATTTTCAAAAACCTGGTCCATGAAATTCCTCTTGATATAATCAGCGTTACCATTAACGGCAAAAGCGTAAGTATCATCCCAGTCCGCCCAATCTTCGGTGTCCGCTGCTAATCTATTAGTAGTGACAGACAGGCCGTTAACCGCTCTTTCAATATCATTTTCCAGTGTCTTTTTTTCAAGGTTGGAATAACTGGTGCGGAATATCAATATGGATAAAAATAATGTTGTTAAAAAAGCACAAAGAATTAAAACAATCACGGCGATCAGTAGTTTTTTGCCGATGGACATGGGAGATACCTCCGTAGAAATGGTGCCTGTTTATATCCGTTAAAGTCTAAAACGTATATACAATTTGTTGTTCATTATAGCACTATTATGTACAATTGCAAGTTCAGATTACAAGTGAAATCGTCAGTGATTTGGTGATAAAGAAATAAATAAAGCAAGTTCTTAGTACAAGCGAGTAATTTTATTCAGTTGCCTTTACCAGTAACCAGTTACCTTTTGTGAGTAATGAGTAACGAGCTTTTAGAATAACTATCCCCTCTTAATGCGATTGTCTGAAATTACAGGGATTGCCGGGGCAAGCCCGACAATGACGAAAACTTTTCAGATTCCAGCTGTCATTCCCGGTTATATTCAGACTGTTGCGACAATAATATGTACTTATTATATCCATGCGGCACGGTGGCACACCCGTCTCGAAAAAGTGAACCCGGAGGTCTGGATTAACAATCCCTTTATGCCTTACAGAATACTGACCGCTGCGTCAGAATGAAAGAACAATATCTTTAAATTGTATTTCCAAGATTAAAGGACAAGGAGGCGCAGCAAAATGAATCAAACAGCCGTGAATGTGGTCAACTGTGTGTTCACCTGGTCTATCGTGGCGCTCGCCGCCGGCGGTTATCTGCTGACGTTAAAAAGGATCCANNTATTACTTTTCCTGAAATTTATCCAGATAAAGGCCAGGAGGTAAAGAACTGATTTTCAGTGAAAACAACCGAAGTATTACCCCACCCGGTATCAACGAGGAGCAATTTGAAACAATGAGCCAAAAGTATCTTTTTCCTGACATCATAAGCCAACAGAAGTGGTATGCAGGGTTCCCTTAAATAAACCGTTTATGTCTTACATAGGCCAATAGCAAAATAGATAATTGATTTATCAATAATTTGAGGAAGCAGAAAAATATGGATGTGTTAACTACCGAATTAAAAAGCAATGTCTCTTCCACTACTAATGAGGATACTCACATCCTGCTGGTCGGGAGCAGCCAGACCAAGAAATTGAAAAAATCATTAGATTCGGAAAGAGAATCAATGGTTGTCAGTGAAGCAAAAGATGATTCCGAGATAGAAGCAATGGTAGGCATAGATGTCCCGGACGTGATCATTGCCGTTACCGATACCGGAACGTCTCCCGATATCTTTAATAAAACTTTAATGATCCTTTGCAGACTTGAAATGAATACAAGAACAATAATCGTGTCCGATAATCCCTTCCGGTTCCTCAGATGCGCGCTTAAGTCGAAGGTCGCCGCACTTCTGTTCCGGAAGATCGATAACCATGATCTGCTACCGATTATCAATGAAGTACGCGCATGGTCTCACGGCCAACCAATTCCATCCAGCATTTTCTCCAGGGACATCCAACCTGGTCCTGAGACTGAACCTGGAGGTGCATGAGATGTGACATTACAAATATGCAGGGCACCCCCAAAACACGCAATATCAAGTAATTTGAACGAAAAAAATAAAACAAAATAAAAAAAGGAGTATACGACAATGTTAAACAAGTTCTTCAAAGGTTTACACCGCGGTCAAAAAGGTATCACCGGCCTTGAAACAGCGATCATCCTGATCGCCTTCGTGACAGTGGCATCAGTCTTAGCTTACAGCGTACTGTCCGCCGGCATCTTCTCATCTGAGAAAGGCAAAGCAGCAGTATACAGCGGATTGGACCAAGCCTCTGCCTCCATGGAATTAAGAGGTCCCGTTCTGGCGCTAGGCACCTCCGGTGCGGTGACATCGATCCAGTTTACGGTCGCATCCGTATTACAGGATGCCGGCGTCGATATGACCGATACAACTGACGGTAATTCTGTGGTAATCAACTTCAGCGACGCATCCGGACATGTGGAAGACGTCGCCTGGACAAAAACCCTGGTAGGCGCAGAGCGCGGCACTGCCGATATGCTGGACGCGGATGAAGCAATGAACGTCACCGTGACCGTACCGGCCACCGCGGATATGCACACTGCATTAACGGCGCCCTATAGCACCTTTACCCTGCAGATCATCCCGCCGAAGGGCGCAGCCATCACCATCACCCGGACCCTGCCCGGCGTTATCGGCACAGTAACAGATTTACACT
>PMBW01000310.1:0-232 GCA_003153075.1 Dehalococcoidia bacterium
GCGAACTTCAGGTATGGCCCGAAGAAACCTCCGGAATTAGCTTCTCCCCAGCCGCCGGTCAACGGTGATTTTGCCACGGCCATGTAGCGCGCGCCCGGCGGGACGATCGTGCCGGTGAAGGGGCCGGTCAAAATGCCAAGTGTGTTTTCGGGTCCCAGGGGATCTACTCCAGCCTTCTGCCTGGAGTAGAGCATCCGGCAGCCCATACCGTAGCCGCCGATAAAGTCGCGGC
>PMBW01000310.1:251-6789 GCA_003153075.1 Dehalococcoidia bacterium
CCCATGTAACCGCTGGGCATCGCTGCTCCTTCCGACAAAATCAAATTTATGTAAATATTTGAAAAATGATAAAAATTAGTATTGGTGAATAACCTAATTTATTAGTGCTGCCGTCAACTGCTTTTCTTCAAGGTTCGGTCTATTTAAAAACGTACCGCATGTAACACATGCTTCGTATTGGTTGAAAACAGGCAATTTCTAATGTATATTCGTACGGGAATATCATATGAATTAGAACCATGCTAACATTGCTAATAATATTTGTCAATGGAATGCGGTTCCGGTTATTGACGCTTATTATCCTAAAGCTGCGGCTGCAGCCAACGAAATCAAATTGAAGCAAGTGCTTCAAGACGCCTATGAACGCGTAGCAATTCACCATTTCGTGGTATCTTTGCTTCATCCAACGGCATTCGCGATTTGCCAGCTGTGGATAAAGGATAGTTGCAATGCGCAAGCCCGGTTGATTTGGATGGGGTCGGGATAGCCAATATTGCCGGGCTTCATCAGGATTCCGGATAGATAACTAATTTAACAGTCCCGGGTATTATAAAAATCCAGAATGTAAATTTAATGAGACAATTTTAACAAGCATGATCAGCTTATCTATTAATGAATCTAACTTCCTATGCGATTAACGGAAGCATGTTCTGACTAACTTTTATTAGAGTAGGGGGGCTGGTTTGCGTAATTGTTGTTCACTATTTAGTTGCCCCCCTACTCACCAATATCGTTTAAGTATTACTTGTATCTATTATTGTCACGCTATTTTAAAATTTTTAGTTGCCCATAGATTTCTTTAACTTCTGGTCGATCCACATATACGGAGCTAGTGAAGTCTGATATTGCGTTTCACCCTGATAACCGTGGAACCATGGTGTATAGAAATCCAAAGCAACTTTTTTCCCTAACATCACACTATATTGCATCTTAATGCCATATAAGTCTGCTGCTTTAATATCCGCCATTGCCGATTTATCGTCAAGGTCAGCATTTGCCTTATCAACCATTGCATCATATACGGGGTCAAGTATATGATTGTACGAATTACGTTTGGCTTGTTTAGACCAGTAGTTATAGAGTGAATTTAGTGGCGGAGTTGTCCCTGCCCACCCTACATATTGGCTCATTTCCTGCTGCCCGGTAGTGATATAGGCAGCAAAAGTGGCAGGATCCATTACGTTGATTTGCATATCAACGCCGATAGCGGCGAAATAGGATTTTACTATCTGGTACATTTCCACATCACTATTGCTTGATATAGCAAAAGTGGTTTTAAAACCCTGAGGGTAACCGGCCGCAGCCAGCAGTTTTTTAGCACCGTCCGGGTTATATGCATAGCTGTCTTTAACATCTTGCGGCCACTCCGCGTAGGGAGCATTGTACCCCTGAATCGCTACGCAGCCAGTCGGCAGCCCATCGACATAACCGCCGTAATGAGTTTTTGCTATTGTCGGTAAGTCGACTGCCATCTGCAATGCTTTCCGGACATTAATATCGCTAAAGGGTTTCTTGGGGATCATCATCATCATACACTCACCAAGGTCCGGCCGGGTTACAAAAAGTAGATCAGGGTTTGTTTTCTTCAAACTTGCTGCAACATCGCTGGTTACGTTCTGCACCAAATCAATCTTACCCGTTCGCAGTCCAGCCAAAGCTGTAGCCGGATCAGGTATGACCAGCACCCGAATTCCATCGGGATAAGGTAACTTATTCTTTGGGTATTTATAATCGTATAAGTAGAAGTTTGGGTTTCTGACGGCAGTGATGGAGGAGCCGCGAACGTAGTCGTTTAAAAGATATGGACCTGTGCCGATAACATGATGCCAGTCATTGACATCACCCCATTGCTTGACTGCATCCGGAGGCATCATGAAGTTATAGGACGCGAGATCAATAAGCGCGCGGAACATATTACTGGTAGGGATCCTGTTCTGGAAAACAACGGTATTTTGATCAGTCGCGGTCACAGATGTTATATCCGCATAATTAGATTTAGGGAAAAGCGCGTTGGGGGGGAAACCTGCCAGGCCAAGATTTCGATTCCAGTTCCATGCTATATCGGAAGCATTAACTGCTCTGCCGTTCATCGGCGGTATATCCTGCCAAACTGCGGCTTTTCGTATATGGAAAGTATAAGATGTCCAATCCGGAGCTATATCCCAACTTTCAACCAGGTTACCGGCATAGTCAGCGATAGGATTAAAACCGGTTTTAAAGTCGTTTACATTACGGTCAACTGACAGGTCGAACATAGTCATCTGTCCATAAAACAGACCGAGGGTTTGTGCTGCTGTGCTGCCCGAAGCACCTAACCCGCTATAGAATGTATCCCAGACACCGTAGTCTTTATCGATACGAAAGTTAAGAAACCCGCCATACTGTGGTGTGCCCGCGGGGGATGTAGTCGTAGTTGGTTTTGTCACCGGTGTTGAGGTTGTAACCTGAGTTTGGGTCGGTTTAGAAGTTTGAGTTGTTGTTGGCGAAATAGGCGTTGATGTTGAAGTTTTACTTGGTGTTGTAGATGAGGTCGAACAGGATACTAATAAGATAGCAGCGATAATCAGCGAGAGTAAACTCAACCATGTAAATTTATGCGTCACTTCTTGCCTCCGTTCATAATAATTATTCGATCTTTTATTCCTTATGAATATTCATAAGGATTTTGATAAATATTAGCAACATGCTATCATGGTTCCCCAGTTTTGTCAATTATATAATTTTCAACTAAAAAGCGAATTAGCATTTTTTAATGTAGTAAAATCTGACTGTAAATACATTGACAAATCCCTTTAACGGTGTTAGCATGGTGCTAATTTGCATTATTTTCCACTATGAAGTTTCATAGGGAATAACCTATTGAATGTCTGTTAGTTATATTTTAAAACAAATACATTATATATACACCAATTACAATTAAGGACTTTTATTATAGCTGCAGAGAGCCGATACAAGAACTGAAAACATGCCTGCTGCAAGTTGCTATTGTTAATTTAACCGAAACAATTGACTGAATTGACTTGGCGCTAAGGTGAACCATAATTTTATTGTTAATAATTTCAACGTTATACAAGGAGGTAAAATGAAGTCAGATACTCAAAGGGCACACACTACACGGCCAACCGATCAGAAAACCAGGACAGCAGCGGCGGTGGAACCGCAATACGGAGGAGTGCTGCGAATCGCCAATACCTATGTGCTCCCACCCAGGATGGGTGTTCCGGGAAGAATAAATGTAGGCGGTATTCATATATTGCCGATGGTTGAAAATTTTTTCCGGGTTGACCGAGCCGGCAAATTAGTGCCGCATTTGGCGGAATCATATGAATATGATAATGACGGGCTGAAACTCACGTTGCGGTTGAGAAAGGGCGTGAAGTTTCATGACGGTACTGACTTTAATGCCGAAGCCGCCAAATGGAATTTGCTGAAGGCCCGGGAAAACAACGCAACCTTAAAGAACCTGTTATCCGTCGATGTAATTGACGAGTACACCATATTATTGAACGTAAAAAGCTTTAGCAACCACTTTTTGACTTGTCTTGCCTATAATGGTGGATGCATCCTGTCACCGACGGCCTATAAAACCTACGGCGAAGATTATTGCTTGTTGCACCCGGTCGGCACCGGCTCGTTCAAATTTGCGAGTTACGAATTGGACGTCAAACTGACGGTGGAGCGGTTCGACGGCTACTGGCAGAAGGGGAAACCCTATCTGGATAAGATTGAGATGCTCTATGTTCCCAACATGATAAAAGCCACTAATATGTTAAGGCAGGGGGAAGTGGACGTCGTTCTGAATATTAATGGCGAGTCTGCCGATCTACTAAAATCAGAAGGATATGTCGTCACCGAACTGCCCTGGACGATGGAAGGGCTGAACCCCGATTCAAAAAATGCCGATTCACCGTATCACGATAAGCGGGTGCGTCAGGCGGTCGAGTACGCTATCGACCGTCCGGCGATGGCAAGAGACCTGGGGCACGGCTACTGGCAACCCCTTACCCAGCTGGCCACCGATGCAGTCTACGGCTACAATCCGGCCATCGAAGACCGCGCCTACAATCCGGACAAGGCCCGACAGCTGCTGGCAGAGGCCGGGTATCCCCACGGTTTCAAGACAAAATTAATCGGGGGAGAGGGCATGTAACTCGCGAAGATCTTCGCGGAGATAAAGAAATATCTGGCTGTCGTCGGGATCGACGTTGAGATTGAAATCGCTGAACCGGCGATATGGAAACAATACCGGGCGGATAAGCCGTGGCACAATGCCATGTTAATGAACCATTACGCCACGGATCCGAACTTCACCTGGTCTGTTTTCGGCTTCCACAGCAGCAAAGAGTACGGACACACCAGCCAGCTGAGAAACTTCGATAATATCGTCAACGATATGTTACAGGCGCGGGACTATGATACGATGGCCAAAAACACCCAGCGATTGATCAAACATGTGCATGATGAAGCAGTGGTAATTCCGCTGATCATCGACACCTCTATCGCCGCTACCAGTACAAAAGTCCACGACCTGCAGTTCTACGAGATTCATTTGATGCTTTGGCTGCCGGAGAACGGTTGGAAAGAGCAGTAGTTATGAGCTGTTTTCCGGTGACGGCTTTTTGCGATCATTAAATCTCACCCGTACCGGTAAATAGTGTAAAAGGGTATTTTGCTACATTATTGATAGGAAGAATTGATTATGAAAAAAGCAGCAAAGCCAATAACGAAGTTTGACTTATTCCTGTTAATGGGCAAAATAAACCATTTAACCTATCTATCCAGGCAAAAAGAATTAAGCCACTACCATATTCCAAGCCAGCAATTTTATGTTTTGCGGATTATACAGGAATTGGGTACTCAGGCTACGTTGACCAAAGTCGCAAAACACGTTGAACGTAAAATCAATGTCATTTCCAGGCAGACTATTAGCATGGAAAAAGACGGATTGATCAAGCGTATCAAAGACACACCAAAGTCAAGACTTTTAAGAATGGAATTGACGGACAAAGGTCTTGAAATGATCAAAATCGGCAAGGACAGTAAAACGATCGATACTATATTGTCGGTTTTAACAGAAAAAGAGCTTCAGGCCATGTATGTAAGCCTGAACAAGATATTAGGTAAATTAAAAGAAGGAATTGAAGTCTAGTTTCAATTCCAGCGTTCTTAATTTAATGATAGACTAAAAAGTCAGATACTGACATCTTTANNTTGGTAAACCGCAATACGGTGGAGAATTAGTTGTTCGGGCCAACAGGGACATCGTGAATTTTGATCCTTATTATACGGAAGCGCTTACAAGTATCTTCGGAGGGTGGATGGAAAGACTGGTCTCCGATGATTGGACTGTCGACCCCAATGAATGGGACTTTAAAATAACATGGCACCCTTCCAAATACCTGAAAGGTAACCTGGCCGAAGGATGGGAATTCAAGGATCCATGTACGCACATTGTTCATCTGCGCAAGGGTATTCACTGGCAGAATATACCGCCGGCGAACGGGCGTGAATTCACCGCCGACGATGTTGTATTTCATTACAATCGTTTGTACGGTCTTGGAGGAGGTTTTACCAAACCAAGCCCCTACCGCGCTACCGACGTCAGGATAAAAGATTTGATATCGGTAACTGCCGCCGATAGGTACACTGTCGTCTTTAAATTTAAAACCCTCAATCCTGAGAACATCATGGAAACTCTGCATAACGCTTTACAAACACAATGTCTGGAGAATCCCGAAGCAGTAAAGAAATGGGGAGATGTTAGCGATTGGCATCACGCCATCGGCACCGGCCCGTTTATTCTGAAAGATTTTGTGCCCGGCAAATCAGCGACGCTGGTGAAGAACCCCGATTATTGGGGACATGACGAACGTTACCCGCAGAACCAGCTTCCTTACTTTGATAGCATCAAATTCTTGATAATACCGGATGATGATCAAGCGCTGGAAATGATGCGGACCGGTAAAATCGATATTTTGGACCGCGTCTTCTACAAACAGGCTCAATCGATGCAAAAAACAAATCCTGAAATCCAGCAGATATTCATTCCTCGGACGCCGACTGTTGCCATCCAACCGAGGAATGACAGGAAGCCTTTTAATGATCTAAGAGTACGCGCGGCCTTGCAGATGGCAATTGATTTACCTGAGATAGCTAAAACTCATTACGGTGGTGATATTGACCCGGAGCCGTCAACTTTAACCGCCACCAAATTTATGAAAGGATGGGGATTCCCCTACGGTGAGTGGCCGAAAGAATTGAAGAACGAATATGCCTATAATCCGAAGGGGGCGAAAAAACTTCTGGCCGAGGCAGGCTATCCCAACGGATTTAAAACTAATGTCATAGCCGATACTGATGGAGACATGCCACTACTGCAAATCGTTAAAAAATACTTTGCCGATATTGGCGTCGACATGGAAATACGGACAATGGACCCTGCATCCTATACCGATTATGTTGAAAACAACCATAAACACGATCAAATGGTGTATCGGCCTTACGGACCGCTCGGCCAAACCTATGCACCCCTGCGGGT
>PMBW01000310.1:6839-10371 GCA_003153075.1 Dehalococcoidia bacterium
AACGAACGCGCTGCCCGGCAGCATTACGCCATATCCTTATTACAACCGAGGGAATATTCGCTCTGCCAGCCGTGGATCAAGGGTTATCACGCGCAAATTTATTCGCTCTGGATGGGGGTGGGGGGAGCCAGCATGTTGGGTTTTTATGGAGCGCGGTATTGGATAGACAGTCAGGTAAAGAAATCGATGGGGCATTAGTCTTCGTGGAAGGTTCTTGCGTCAGTTAATTTCGATTGTCAGGATTTTTTATCTACTCCAAGACCAGGTAAAATATCAGTAGCGGCATCCTTAACAAAGAATGCCGCTACTCTTTTTACTCAAATAGCTATTCGCTCATTATCACGCGGACAACCCCTACGTCTGCCGTGACCCATACACCATGGTTAACCTGCGCGCCATTACGCCGGACTGTAGTGACAAATTCGCCGTTATCATTAAAGAAACCTTCGTCCACTGATACATAGTGCGCATATTTTTCTTCTAACTGGAATTCCTTCAAATTCAACGATGTTCGTGTTTTATCAGGGGCAAACTTACGGCGGAAGAAGATACGCCAGCCGGCGCCTGCCAGATAGAATTCATGCTTACTAGTTTGTATCACGAGTCCGCGGGCACAATTATACGGGTCGAATGTATGCCGTCCTACTTTTTTATTATGGCGGTGATCGGTAGGGACATAAGGGGGTATTCCGGATCCGAATCTAACTCCCGACACGTAGCCGTCGAGACCATCCATCCACTGGCTGTCCGCTCCATATTCTTCGATTATCGCGTGAATCTTTCCCGTCCCCTGATACTTTAACAGCAGCGGGATTACCGATGCGACACACTTCATGTTGTCACCAACCCATTGGTCATCAGGAAAAAAGACGCCATTTTCATCGACCATACGATCGATACCGGTAAATATGCAACCGATTGTATTAAACTGAGAAATGGCGCGGAACATGTTTTGATCGCCATCGGTTTCGATCATGAAAAGCGGGTTGTCGTCACGGGTGTGTATCTTGCAAAGAGCCTCATATTGCCTCGAATTACGGGTATATATGTCCGGGGAAATCAACTCCAGATGCGGCGTCGCCCAACGGTACAAATCCATACAGATTTCACGTTCCACCAGATCCGCAATAAAAAACTGATGGACATGATGCGGGGACCACCATCTCGGTTCCATCCAGAGATTGGTGAACATGGGGATTTCATAAACTGCTTTCCCGGCCTCAGCCACAGCGTCAATATATCTGGCAATATGCCACATATACATAAAATGACCGGCTTCGGCTGCCCAACCAAATACCTCATGCCATGTGCCCGATTCTTTACTGCCTGCCTGCTGCCACATGTTATATAGAGCGCCTTTTCCCCATTTCTTCATAGCAGCGATAAACTGGGCAGATATCGGACTATTAAAAGCCGTTTGTCCTTCATCACTATAATCACGGTCACTGAATATTATGCCCGGCTCATTTTCTACCTGCACTGCAATTACGGTCTGTTCGATGCTGTCTTTAATCTTCAGGTATTTGCAGAGAGCGGTGAAAGCCACCTTATCAGCTTCCAGGTTTGCCTTACAATGCGGAGTTAGAGTCCACAGGTCATTACCGTTACAATCGAGAACCCGTTTAAAACGTTGTGGATTAGTTTTTATCCACGACGGTGTGAATTCCATCGAGGCATTCTTCCATGTCCCAAACCATAATAGTATTACCCGAAGATTATATTTTCGTGCGTTAGCAATAATATCGTCCACACTGGAGAAATCAAACTGACCCTCATTGGGCTCTATCTGGTCCCAATATGCCGGAACTGCCATCGTATTACCATGGTTGAGACTAAGCGCTTTGTAAATTGCCTCTGCTTCAGATTTATCATGCACGCTGTAACCACTGGCATGAAGGCATTCTGTACCGTTGGGGAAAAATGGTTTTCCGTTCACTTTAAAAACGCGATTGATTATCGTCATTGCCAATTTCTCCTCTCATTCTTTAGTTCTATCAGTATTTTATTTATTATATCTTAATTAGTAACTTACAAGACCTTACAACCGGGGATTTTAGTACGATAGATTAAATGCAATAGAGGTCTGAATTGTGCTCTTATGCCGCAATTAATGAGTCACGTTTGATATTATATTGCACCGATGACGGCGGATTTCAGAAAATGAATATTAAGATAACACGCAAAACTATTTCGTTACTTATTAACCGTTGTACAGGGAATTTTTATAGCTTCCAGGGTTACATTATCGGATTAGTTTCCGGAAAGCCTATACGAATATATATAGTTGTGTAATTATTAAGTGAAAACGCTATATTCCTAGCGTTCTTTCCAGCCGTCTGCGGGACGCCATTTCATTAAATGCACTTCGTATAACTCCAGTCCGTGGACTTTTGTACTGGTAGCGGCGATAGAAGTATCGATGATCAGCGGAATTACCACTGCCTCATCATGCACATGTTTGATCAAACGCTGGGTGTTTTTGGCCATTGTGTCATAGTCCCGCGCCTGTAACATGTCGTTGACGATATTATCGAAGTTTCTCAGCTGGCTGGTGTGTCCGTACTCTTTGCTGCTGTGAAAGCCGAAAACAGACCAGGTGAAGTTCGGATCCGTGGCGTAATGGTTCATTAACATGGCATTGTGCCACGGCTTATCCGCCCGGTATTGTTTCCATGTCGCCGGTTCAGCGATTTCAATCTCAACGTCGATCCCGACGACAGCCAGATATTTCTTTATCTCCGCGAAAATCTTCGCGAGTTCCATGCCCTCTCCCCCGATCAATTTTGTCTTGAAACCATGGGGATACCCGGCCTCTGCCAGCAGCTGTCGGGCCTTGTCCGGATTGTAGGCGCGGTCTTCGATGGCCGGATTGTAGCCGTAGACTGCATCGGTGGCCAGCTGGGTAAGGGGTTGCCAGTAGCCGTGCCCCAGATCTCTTGCCATCGCCGGACGGTCGATAGCGTACTCGATCGCCTGACGCACCCGCTTATCGTAATACGGCGAATCGGCATTTTTTGAATCGGGGTTCAGCCCTTCCATCGTCCAGGGCAGTTCGGTGACGACATATCCTTCTGATTTCAGCAGATCGGCAGACTCGCCATTAATATTCAGGACGACGTCCACTTCCCCCTGCCTTAATTTATTAACAATGGTTTTCATATCCGGTACGTAAAACATCTCAATCTTATCCAGATAGGGTTTCCCCTTCTGCCAGTAGCCGTCGAACCGCTCCACCGTCAGTTTGACGTCCGGCTCATAGCTGACAAATTTGAATGATCCGGTGCCGATCGGGTGTAACAAGCAATAATCTTCGCCGTAGGTTTTATAGGCCGTCGGTGACAGGATGCATCCTCCGTTATAGGCCAAACAAGCCAGAAAGTGGTTGCTGTAACTTGTCACGTTCAATAATATAGTGTACTCATCAACTACTTCGACGGATGAGATGTATTGCAATGTTGAGTTATATTCCCGGGCCTTCAGCAAATTCCATTTGGCGGCTTCGGCACTAAAGTCAGTGCCGTCATGAAACTTC
>PMBW01000310.1:10384-19175 GCA_003153075.1 Dehalococcoidia bacterium
AGCTTCAGTCCGTCACTATCATATTCATATGATTCCGCTAATTGCGGCACTAAATGACCGGCTCTGTCAACACGAAACAAAGTCTCAACGACAGGCGCCAGATGATTCCCTCCCACATTTATCCTTCCCGGAACACCCAACCTGGGTGGGAGCACATAGGTATTTGCGATTCGCAGCACTCCTCCGTATTGGGGCTTTTTTGGCATGATATTTGTGCGTCGGGTATTTGATTGCATTTTATCTCCCTGTTTTATCTGGTTATATATTAAGTATAAGTAGAATTCAGGATTTTCTGAGGTTTAATTGTAACGTAGCCGGTTGATTTTTAGCAAATATAGATACCCTGATAAGCTAATAGTTTTTACCGGGGAGTACTATCACTGCTTATTTAAATGCAGTCCCTTATGATGCGAATTTTAATGGTTTGTATATATAATGAGAACAAAAATGAAATATACAATAAGGTTGCAGAACAAAAAAGGACGCCCGACAGGTATCAAACCTGTATCTGATTCATTTTAAGCCCACCGTTCTATTTATCCGAATTTATGATTATGAAAGAATACTTATTAAACTTATTTTTTTCTCTTTGTAATTACCCAGGCAACNNATTACCAGAAAAGCTTGAATAATAATACAGCTTTTTACAAAAGTAAGCTGCCAATTGGGCTCATTGCCAAACCAAAGCAAAATATTAACCATCGCTATCGTTCCAACGAATGCCGATAGTCCGGATAATATAAAGATCACAATATCTCTATCTGTTTGTTTTTCCCTCGTTGCTAGATAACTCATAACAAATCCAGCTATTACGATCAATGCAGTGGATAATGTCATAAACCCCAACATTAAATCTACCGGGTATTTCATAATGCTTCCTCCTTTTTTCGTATCTTACTTCAATGATTACTACATGACAAATATATAAAGCAAGCTATCGGGAGGAATATCTCTAAAGAATTTCTTAATAAAAGTATTATCCCTGACTTTTTTTGTAGACGTGATCAACCGGTGATACATACTATTAGCGCTTGGTTGCCTTGATCTCGTGTTGGAATAAGATTGAATTAAGGGTACACAAGCAATTTGAGCTGTTATGGCGTCTGAGGTAAGCATTTTCGTATTCTGGTATATGTCCGAAAAATGTAAAGTGGTATTTACAGTTACAGCAACATAGCAATTTTAGCCTTGATTTAAGAGACGATTAGAACTTTGAGAAAAGATCGATGTGAACTCTCATGATATTTTTGCAAATGGTGGGCCCGGCAGGTATCGAANNTCTACCACTGAGCTACGGACCCGTAAGATTTATTATAACTTTACTCTCACCAATGGTCAATTAGTGTTCAATCATTCTGCTTTATGTAAAGTTTTCAATACCATTTAGTTGGTCCCGGGTACCCATCATTACCAACTCGTCGCCCGCTTCTAGAATTGTATCCGCATGTGGATTTGTGACTAAATGTCCGCTCTTCTTCTTGATTGCCAGGATGTGTCCTCCGTTGACCCTGCTGATGCTCTCTTTTACAGAAATTCCTTCGATTGACGATCCCTTAATTATCTTGACACCTTCCAATGTAAACTCATGACGGTCCAGCGTCGTGTCAATGAAATCAACAACCAGCGGTTTTAATGTCATCATCGCCAGGCGGTGTCCGCCAATACCATACGGCGACATTGTGCGGTCAGCGCCGGCCCTTATTAATTTGGCTTCAGATTCCTCATTATCTACACGCGCTACAATAAATATATCGGGCTTTAAACTTTTTGCGGACAATGTAATATACAAATTATCCGCATCACTGCCCAGAGCTGCTACCAGGGATTTAGCTTCCAATATTCCCGCTTCTTTCAGAGCTTCATCGCTGGTCGCATTCATGTTTATACACAATATTCCCGCGGCAACTGCGCGTGCGCAGGCTTTTTCGTCGGATTCAACGACAACGAACGGTGTTTTTTCATTGATGAATACGCGGGCTACTTCCTTACCTACTTTCCCATAACCGCACAGGATCGTGTGTCCTTTTAGTCTGGATATTTCCGTCTTCATGTGACGCCTCCCCAGGATATTTGCCAGATTACCTTCCAGTAGATATTGTACTATCGCAGTGGCCGCGTATAACATTGTGCCGGTGCCGCCAAGAATTAGAAATATCGTAAAATATCTCCCCGCGGTAGAAAGCTGATGTACCTCCTGAAAACCGACGGTACTCAAAGTAGTTACAGCCTGATATATAGAATCGTTAAACGACCAGTCCTCGATAATCATATATCCGGCAGTGCCAATGATAATAATGAGTAGTATCGCCAACCCTATCAGCAGAAATCGTTTCTTATTCCCCATTTCGTGTCTGCCTCACTCGTTAAATTCAATTTGTTTGTTAGCTGGATTGTAACCTGTCGTTTCCAATTTGTAAAGACAGGAATAGTATCTCAGGTGTGTCTTGTTATGTCAATGACTCGTATCTGTATATGAAATCCATAGAGAATTTATTTCCGTTTTGATACAATAAATATGTAAATATATTATTTTTTGTGGACATTGTATGGATAGTATGTTGTATACTAGTGTAACAGGGTCTTTACGGGGGATTTAAATTGGTTTTTGATACTTCACAGTTATTCCATAATGAGGCGCCCCTAAAAGGTATTTTAAGTATCGCAATTATCGACCTGATCAAAGATAAATCAGCGCACGGCGGTGAAATCTACCAGTCCCTGAAGGAAAAATTCCAGATCGATACTCCCCGCGGAATAATCTATACCCTTCTACGCAGGATGGAAGGTGATGGTTTGATAATCTCCGAGTGGGATATCCAGGAAAGNNNTGACGGAAATATTTTCATATTAGGATTTATTATTAGCTATGCGGATACTATTTCGTGTGCTCGGTTTATTGAGAAAATACTGGAAATGGCTCATTCTGACTTACGTTTGCCTGCTTTTATTCACCGCCGCCACTTTGATCGTGCCGAACTTTATCGGCATAGTAATTGATAAAGCCCTGGTACAGAACACCGCGGCTGACATGAAATTACTCTGGGTTTATGGTCTGGCTATTATCGGCATCAGTCTTACACGCGGGCTGTTCTCCTTTGGACAAAGCTATTTTGCCGAATACGCGGGTCAAAAAGTAGCTTATGACCTCCGGAACAAATTATACGATCAGATACAACATCTAAGTTTTTCATTTCATGATAAAGCGCAAACGGGACAATTGATGTCCCGCGCCACGCAAGATGTAGAATCCATACGGTTTTTCCTGTCGATGGTAGTTGTTCGTCTTATCAATCTTGTCGTGATCTTTGTCGCCATTACCATTGTTTTACTCAGGATGAACTGGCAGCTTACTTTAGTCAGTTTCACATGTTTACCGTTTATTGCTTATTTTGCCCTTGCGTTTGGCGCAAAGATGCGTCCGTTGTGGGCAAAGATCCAGCAGCAGATGGCTACGACCGGCACAGTGCTGCAGGAAAATCTCTCTGGCATGCGTGTCGTCAAAGCATTTTCCAGGCAGAAACTGGAATCAGCAAAATTTGGCACAGAAGCCCGCTTACTTTACGAAGGTCAGATAGCAGGCGCCCGCATCCAGGCAGTCCGGGGTCCTTTGATGACCGTATTGACGACCTTAGCCAGCGCTATCGTATTATGGTACGGTGGAATTTTAGTAATTGACGGAAAACTCACCGCCGGACAATTGACTCAGTTTTACGTTTATCTATCGTTTCTTATCCCTCCGATACGTTTACTCGGTCCCCATATCAATATGACAACACGGGCGATCGCTTCCGGACAACGCATTTTCGAAGTTCTCGATACACAATCCGCCGTTAAAGAAAAACCGAACGCCGCGATTCTCGGCAACATCAACGGCGATATCAAATTCGACAATGTCCATTTTAGATACGAAGGCGCCAATACAAAAGACAAATCCGGTGACATTTTGAAAGATATCAGTTTGGAAGCAAGGTCAGGCGAAATGGTGGCTTTATTAGGCGCTACCGGCAGCGGCAAAACAACATTGGTCAATCTTATTCCCAGGTTCTATGATGTAACGGAAGGCAGAATCACTATTGACAACATCGATATCCGGGACGTGACGCTTGCGTCGTTGCGAAGACAAATAGGTATCGTGCAGCAGGATGCATTCCTTTTTTCAGCAACCATACGGGATAATATTTCCTACGGCGCAGTTAATGCCACCGATGACGAAATTATTGCGGCTTCTAAAACAGCCCGCTTGCATGATTTTATTATGACTTTGCCCCAAAAATATGACACTTGGGTAGGAGAACGCGGGGTTACACTTTCCGGCGGTCAGAAGCAACGGCTGGCCATCGCCCGTACGCTGCTCATTGACCCTCGTATTCTGATATTGGATGACTCTACTTCCAGTGTTGACACCGAAACGGAATTTTTAATTCAACAGGCGTTGCGTGAATTAATGAAGGGGCGAACCACTTTCGTCATCGCGCAAAGGTTACAAACCGTAAAGGATGCGCAGCAGATTTTTGTGCTGAATAAAGGGCTGATTGCCGAACGCGGCACTCATACCCAATTATTGAATCACAGCAAAATTTACCGTGAGATATATGAACTCCAACTAAAGGCTCAGGAAGAAGCCCTGGGCAGCGAGGTGATCAAATAATGTATGCCAGCGGCGGATTGGGAGGAGTAGGCGGATTACTGTCAAAGCCTCCGGGCGGGCCGGGCGGCGGCGGTTTAATGCACAGCGGCGACCTTTCCGATGATATTGTTTTCGGAAAAGTCTATGACCAGAACGTTGTTCGCAGGATGGCCAGGTACATCAAACCATACAAATTGGATGCTGTTATTGCTGCCATCTCCATGGTTATTTCAACACTGACAACACTGTTTATGCCGCTTCTATTTAGCGATGCGATCAATATCGTCCAGACCGGTGACGCTACTACCCTGGATCCCATCGTAAGGTTTTTACTCAAGCTTTTCAGTGTGCAAGGTTCCAGCCACATTGTGACTGCCATTTTTATTATTTTCGTCATCAATGGTTTGATCGCCTGGGGCGTCCAGTACATGCAGCAGAAATCAATGGCTAATATCGGACACGGTATTTTGTTGACCTTGCGGAATGATATGTTCGGTCACTTGCAGAAATTGTCTCTCAGTTTCTATGACCGTAATGAAGTGGGACGTATCATGTCGCGCGTCCAGAATGATGTTGGTTCACTGCAGGAATTGCTCACTAATGGTATCCTTTTAGTGTTTGCTGATATGATCACGCTGGTTGGTATTGTTATCATTCTTTTAAGCTGGGATATCAAATTAGCGCTGATCACCATGATAGTCATCCCCTTCCTGGCAGTGGTGATGTTACTTTGGCAAAACTATTCCAAGATGGCATTTTTAAAAGTCAGACAGGCCATTTCGATCGTTAACGCCGATCTGCAGGAAAATATCTCCGGTGCGCGGGTCATTCAGAGTCTATCGCGTGAAAATGTCAATTTTCAGCGCTTCGACAACATGAATGAGACAAATTTTGATGCCAACGTTTCTGCCACCCGTTTAGCCGGTGCGCTTCAGCCTATCGTCGAACTTCTGATGGGAGTGGCGCTCGCGCTGGTGATAATTTACGGCGGCTCGCAGGTGCTCCACGGCCAATTGTTAATCGGTACGCTGGTCGGTTTCGTCCTTTATACCCAACGTTTTTTTGATCCTATCCGTGACTTAAGTGTATGGTATACGGAGTTGCAGCGTGCCATGGCCGGAGGCCAGCGCATATTTGAAGTGCTGGATTCGAAAATAGAGGTTAAAGACGCACCCGGTGCCGCGGATTTACCGACCATTAATGGTGAGATCAGTTACAACAACGTTTCTTTCCAATATATTGAGGGAAGAGAAGTGCTCCACGACATCAATCTAAAAATACAGCCTGGTGAGACAGTTGCTTTCGTTGGCACCACCGGCGCAGGTAAAAGCACCATGGTCGCTCTCGTAGACCGTTTTTATGAGGTCAGCAAAGGTAGTGTTACGATTGACGGCATCGATATTCGCACAGTCACGCAGGAATCTTTACGCAAACAGATCGGCGTTGTTTTACAGGAACCGTTCCTGTTTTCCGGAACAGTTAAGGATAACATTGTATACGGGCGCGAAGACGCCACCATGGAAAAGGTCATGGAAGCTGCTAAAGCAGTCGGCGCGCACGATTTTATCATGCGTTTTGATAAAGGATACGACACAATGCTGCAGGAACGCGGCAGTAACCTGAGCCAGGGACAACGTCAACTTATCAGCTTTGCCCGTGCGGTGCTGTCCGACCCGCGTATATTAATCCTGGACGAAGCCACCGCAAACATTGATACACAAACCGAGGTCATCATTCAGCAAGCATTGAAACGGCTGCTTAAAGGCCGCACGTCGCTGGTTATCGCCCACCGTCTCTCGACAATTCATGATGCAAACATGGTTGTAGTCATGGAAAACGGGAAAATTGTGGAAAAGGGTAATCACAAAGAACTCATCGAGAAGAAAGGCATTTATTATCATCTTTACACGATGAGTTATGCTTACGCCGATGAGAAGGCCGCGCCGCCGGATAAAAGACAGGCTACTTAAGCCGATAGCTATGTGGCGCTACATTATTGTCCCGAAAACTGTCTAATAGAACAATTCTTTAATTTTTCTCTATGATCCAGGAAACAATGTCCATCATTTTTCCGGAGGGACCTGCGGGGGAAATTTCTAAGAAATCTACCGGCGTGAACGGCAATATCGTTGCCCTCTACCTGACCACTAGTTTATAAGCTATGCCTAACAATGCTCCGCCTAATATCAACCAGGTTGAATTGACCTTGTATTTGAATACAAGGAATAATGACGCGGTAGCCAATATGATCGTAAACCAGTCCGTCACGCCGGCGCGTCCGAGTTCCCATGTCACCGAGGCCATTAATCCCAGCGAAGCTACGTTCACGCCATCCAGGAAGGATCCAGACCACCATTTTGTTCGCAAATACGGCATGACGCGGCTTAATAGCGCCACAAAAACAAATGACGGGATGAAAAAAGCCAAGGTGGCCAGCAGCGCCGACGACCATCCCCCCATCAAATATCCGATAAAGGTGGCGCTGGAAGCGATCGGTCCCGGTGTAATCTGTCCCACCGCAATCGCATCCAACAGCTGATGATGAGTTATCCATCCCAATCGTTCGACAAATTCCGAGTTAAAAAATGCCACCAGCACATAGCCGCTGCCGTAGAGCACCGAACCGATTTTTAAAAATGTTATGAAAAGGGTCGTCTGACTGAACGGCACCGCCGCGGCCGAAATGATCACTTCCGGGATTTTTAATATCGGAGTAACTAACAATGCCGATAATCCCTTCTTGATAAAATGCTGCCCGCTTTGAAAAAGCAGGACCACCGCAGCGCCGGCAAATAGCAGCGCGATCTCATTAACCTTGAAAAAATAAAAGATAACCACCGCTATCCCGACAATTGCCGTCAACGGGTTTTTCACTGCTTTCCGGCCCAGGTCCCACAGCGCCTGCACCACGATCGCAATTACGATCGGTTTTACTCCGTAAAGCACCCAGCCGACCTGCGGCAGCGAACCGTAAGTTACATATATCCAGGCCAGCGCTAAAGTGGCCAACATGCCGGGAATAATAAACAATAACCCGGAAGCTAAGTACCCAAACCAGCCTCCCCTGACTAGTCCCAGGTATAATGCCATTTCTGTCGCATTGGGGCCGGGGATGATATTTGCCGCGCCGACCATGTCCAGAAATTCCTGGTCGCTCAGCCAGTGCCTGTTCCTCACGGTCTCCCGCTGCATGATCGCAATATATACAGCAGGTCCACCAAAAGATGTCGCTCCGATTCTCAGGAATAGGAGGGCTACTTCCTTCAAATAGCTGAGTTTGTCTGGTTTACTGCTTTTGTTCATCACAGGTAATAAATATTAACATATTTACAGAAGGTTGCTCCCCCAAATAAAAGCGCATTTATGTAATCTCAACACATTTCTTTTGTTGTAATACAAATTCAGGTTAAGCGTATATATAATAAGGAGCATTTGAAAAATATTAGACAGTTATAAATAAGTGTATAATATCAAATGATCGACAGAGGAACTTATATGAAAATATTTACCATGATATTATTGATTGCCATCATAGTCACAATACTATCCGGTTGCAAACCTGAAATAAATTCGTCTGCCGTTTCTTGTAATACAATAAAAACATCAACTATTACCACTTTTCCTACGATGAATACATCCACTGCTACAACATCTGCCCTGACAATTTCAACCGGTGATCTGAACGCCAATAACCGGCAAACTACGATTAATAAACTCGGTACGCTTTTATCAGGGTATTCCGCGCCAAAGGATTACACTATTGTATCTGCCAGACAAAACGGTTGGTTCGATGCCAATGACTTTTTCAAAGTATTTGATCATTTGTCCATGCAGTCTGGATATACGCTGGATTATCTATATGTCGGCAATGGTAGTATTGGGCAACCTTTTTTGTATGCCCGAAAGCTTGATAGCCAACCATATACAACGATAGGTCAGCTGCCTGCGCAGTATGACTACTTAACTTTTGTTCAACCCGACGACACACCGGATTCTTATTTTCAATATATTGCGCTGCGTATCATGGGCGGTCAGTTTTATCTTTTTTGGCATGCGGGATACAATGATACCACGATCGTCTGCACGCATGATGTTTTAGAAAGTACAACGAGTCAGTTCCCCGACGCAGTTGCTGGTTCAGCGCGCCAAATAAATTTAACACCG